>JABEVA010000150.1 GCA_013044065.1 Phycisphaerae bacterium | reverse complement strand
GCCAAAACCGGTTCGGGGGGTAATTCAAATCGCTCCCTGAGGGGCGCGAAAAGGAGTTCTCTATGCTAGCTTCATCATTCCTCACAACCACCAGTCAGCGGTCAGCGGTCAGCGGTCGGCAGTCAGTACGCAGCAATCAGCCCGTGCTCCCGACCCCCGACGCGTTGAGGCATGGATGTCGAAATCTCCCGAAGGCGTCGGGATTGGCCTCTGCCGCAGGAGCGGCCAATCGGGGTCTTCTGTCTCCTGACTCCTCGCGCAGCGCGCCTGTCCCGATAACCGGCAGAAAATTGGGGCGATCGGGATTCACCCTGGTGGAATTACTTGTGGTGATCATGATCATCGCCATTCTCACATCGCTGCTGCTGCCGGCGCTGGCTGCGGCGCATAGGCTGGCGTTGCGGATAGAGGGGGCGTCGAACCTGCGACAAATCGGCATTGCAATGCGCGAATATGCCGATGAATACAGCGGCCAATATCCGCTGGCCTTTGTCGCCGACGATCCTTGTGCCGGCGCTATTGCGTGGCCATCAACGGTTCCGGTTGCCGGATTGAGTTTGCTGTACTATGATTCTTTTGGAGCAGTGGGCCAGGAAGGGACCTCATCGTGCTACATGATCCCATCAACGGCAAGGCCCGGCATCCTGAATCCGACAGCGGCTGGCATCAGCCTGTTGTTCTGCCCGGATACGATCAGTGGCGTACAACAACAGGCAGAGATACCCCCCAGCTATTACAACGCACGGGGACTTCTCACCAACTGGACGTTCGACACGGGCTTATGTTATTGGGTTGATCGCGGCATCGACTACAAATCCGCATACGATTATGGCTATTTGGAGTTCGGAGTTGCCTTTACGCCTTCGGGCACTATGCAGTCCGGATATCTGGACAACGGTTGGACGAGGTGGTCCTTCCTTAACGCTGATCCGGGCCACGAGCCGGCCCTAAACCCGCAATCCAACCCCGGAACGCTCTTGGTAACGGATAACGCCTATTTCCAGGATGCCGGTGCCATGACCGGCATGCCGAACTTATACCCACCGGGGGGAGCATTTTCCAATTACGCCGACGGCTCCGTGGGGAATTTATTGCCCGCCGGTTCGCATGATATGTACAACGATGGCTCCGTCCGGTGGGAGCCGATGTCCAACATCAAGGTTCATGTTGGCAGCCCTTATGGGTACTATATAGGATGGTGAGTTTCGTGTAGCCATGGTGTGTTGCGTGAAATTTTCCCGCCATTGTAATGACGATCCGGCTGAAAGGCCGTGAATGGTTACCAAACAACAATGGAGTTGCCGCCGTCGCGGCGATCAGGCGATGTCACCTCTTTTTGAAGGAGATTCCCATGAAATCGCGTCCCAATTCCCAATCGGCGGGAAATAAAAATGATGCGGGGAAAAGGATGCCGCCGCAAAAGGACTTAATCGGTCGGCGAACGTTCATCACGTCGTCGTTGGCGACCTTGGCGCTGCTGCCGGCGTGTTCGAGTAACTCAACCTATTCGTTCGTCTCCTCGCCGGAAAAGCTGGCGCGATTCAAGCAAGATCGCTTTTGCATCAGTTTTTGGGTGGGTCCGCCAGCCGATGCGCAAATGGGCAAACACTATGCCCAGCTTGCGGCGGCGAATTTCACGGTGGTTATGGGCGGGTTCGGGGCCGACACGCCGGAAACGGATCGACGTCAACAATTGGATTTGTGTGGAAAATATGGATTGAAGGCGTTGGTATACCTGTCGGGCTACGAAGCCGGAGCCATCCACGGCCCCGCGGATAACGGCCAAATCAAGCAAGCGGATAAATTTCCCAACCATCCCGCTTGTTGGGGGTACATGCTCCATGACGAACCCTCCGCATTGTTATTCCCCAATTTGCGATACATGGTTAATTATCTGCGGCGCGCACGTCCGGGGAAGCTGGGATATATTAATCTGTTTCCCAACTATGCCAGCGCGGCACAGTTGGGCGCTCGCTCCTATGAGGAATATGTCAGCCGGTTCGTGCGGGAAGTCAATCCCGATGTGCTGTGTATGGATTACTATCCAATGATGGAACCCCACGCGAACTCCCAGGATGGTTATTGCGCCAATTTGGCCGTCCTGCGTACATACGCGCTCCAGCGAAGCATCCCATTCTGGAATTATTTCAATGCCATGCCCTTTGGTGGGCACAGCGACCCCACCGAGGCCCAGATGCGCTGGCAGATAAACACATCGCTGGCGTACGGGGCGAAAGGGGTATTGTATTTCTGTTACTGGACGCCAGGTGGTTTTCGGCACGGCGGTGCGCTCATCAGCGCCGCGGGGCGTCCCACCCGCCATTATGATCAGGCACGCCGAATTAACGCCAAACTGAAAAATCTGGGGCCGACTTTGATGCAATTGACCTCGGAAGCGGTGCATCGCATACCACGGGGCGCAAACCCCGCAACAGCGCTAAAAGGATCGCCGCTAAAGAGCATAACTCCGGGGGATTATTTGATTGGGGTTTATAAACACACCGACGGCAGAGCCGCCGTGTTGTTAAATAACTACAGTTGGGCTTACGCCGCCTGGCCAACCGTGGAGTTCGCGGCCAACCTCAAAAACATCGTCGAAGTGGACCCCGACACCGGCAGGGAAATACCCGTTGCGGACGCCAGCCCGAACATGCCGGGGTTGCAAATATCGCTGGGTGCCGCCGAGGGGCGATTATTTTTGATACCTCAATCATCGCAATAAAAGCCAATCCATAGCAATATCGGTTATTGCGGACCATCCGGCGGCGGCCTAAACTGAGGCTGATGAAGCTCTCGCCAAGGCGGATCGGCTTTCATGGCAACCGTAATCGGCTGGCGGGATGGTACAGTATGGTGTCAGTCTGTTGTAATAATATAGGAGTATAAACATGGCAACCCTTGATGAAAAACAAAGTGTAACCGCCGAAGCGGTGCCCGCCCATTTCAATTCCGGTGCGGTATCGGAAAAGTTGGCGATTCACGGCGGCCAACGGGTGTTCGATCATTCGCACGGACGGCCGGAACCGAAAATCGGTGTGGACGAGTTCTTCGCCATTGCCCAGCGGTTCGGATTCCGCCCCGAGGCCATGGCGCGGTTGCGCGCCGCGGTTTCCAACTCGGATTTGCTCGCAGGCGGCCCGAATCTGGGTAAGTACCTGACCACTGTTCCCAAGCCCTCGGCGGGTTCACAATTTGAGGCGCTGGCACGCGAGTATTTCGGCTCGCCCCACGCTCTTGGAGTCAGTTCCGGCACCGGTGCGTTACACGCCGCGATGGTTGCGGTGGGGGCGGCACCGGGCAGGGAGGTGGTCGTACCCGGGTTGGGTTTTATCGCCACGGCCATGGCGGCGGTTTTGGCAGGAGCCACGCCGGTATTCTGCGATGTGGACGACTCACTGCAGATGGATCCGAAAAAACTTGAAGCGTGCATAAACCCGCAAACGGTGGCGGTGGTGCCGACGCACCACTGGGGCGGCGTCGCCGACATGGATCCGATCGTTGAGATCGCCAGAAAGCACAAGCTCGCGATCATTGAGGATTGTGCCCAGTCACCGGGCGCGACCTATAAGGGTCAGCGGGTGGGAACCACTGGGGATATTGGATGTTTCAGCATCTCGGCCTACAAGATCATCGGTGCCGGGGAAGGGGGATTGGTGCTGGCCAAGGACCAGCGGCTCTTCGAGCGAGTCAACCAGGTTGCCGAGTCGGGCGGACTGTGGCGGCCGGATCGCTTCGCCCCGCCGCGTTATGACGGGGAGCTGTTCGCGGGGGCGAACTACCGGATGTCGGAACTGGAGGCGGCGGCCGACGTGGTTCAACTTCGTAAGCTCGATGAAATCATACGGCGTTATCGGCAGGCGTATCATCGCATCCTCGGTCAACTGATTCGCGTGCGCGAGGTAAAACCGCAGCGCCAAAACGACCGCGACGGGATGATTGGTTACATGCTGCGTTTGTTCCCGCAGACGGATGAGTTGCGCGTGAAACTGGTGGCCGCGCTCCAGGCCGAGGGCGTGCCGGCCAATTCGCGCGGTCCCAGCGCCGGGCCGGACTGGCATCTATGCGGGGATATGTGGCCGCTGCGCCCCTATTTGCACCCCGCGGGCAGCCATGAGCGGTGCAAAGTGGCGACCGATCTGTATCATCGCGAGATCCACGTGGGAATCGATCAGTGGTGGACGGTGGAAGATTGCGATGCCGTGGCGAAAGGGATCAACAAAGTTCTCTCCGTGTATGGCACGCTTGAGGAAACTTCCAGGGTTGGTTGGTAAGTTGCATTGTCGTCGCTAAGCGGTGGAAAAACCTGATGGAAAAGGATTGGAATTTCTTTGACGCGCGATGCAAGGTGGGGCGGAATGTCAAGACAGGCGTTGGGCCGCTGAGCCCTCACACCGCGGAGGATTTGCTTGCGGAGATGGATCATTTCGGTGTGGCCGAAGCAATGGTGCTGGATTGTTTGAGCGTGGAGTGCAGCCCCTGGCATGGGAATCCGCGGACTATCGAGGCGGCGGGCATCAGTGCGCGTTTGCATCCGGCATGGGTGGTGATCCCGCCGGGAACGGATGAACAGCCTGATCCGGACCAATTGATTGCGCTGATGCAACAGAAGAAGGTGGGGGCGGTTTACCTCTTTCCACGTCAGTACCGATTTCCTTTGGCGAGTTGGTCTATCGATGAGGTGCTTGAACCTCTGGCTTCGCTACAGGTGCCGGTTTTTATTTCCTATGATGAAGTGGGGCCGGACGGCAGAGGTGGGGATCAGACCGATTGGGATGAGGTGGTCTCGCTATGCCGACGGATGCCAAGCTTGCCGGTTATCGTGACCGAGCTGCGTATTCGCCGATCCCAGCGCACGGTCTATCGAGCGCTTGAGGCGTGTGCGAATCTCCATTTGGAACTCAGCGGGTATTGGCTGCACCGGGGGATTGAATATTTGACCCGCCGATGGGGCAGCGAGCGTCTGTTGTTCGGGTCGAATTGGCCGACGCTTGGACATGGCCTGACGCTGACCACGCTGGCATGTGCCCAGGTCGACGATCAGGCGAAGCGACAGATCGCCGGCGACAATCTTCGACGGCTGCTGCAATGGTGTCACGTGGAGCATCCCAGGGTCGATCTGCTTGAACCGCAGGATGAGCTCGTCGCGTGGGGACGCACCGGCCAAAAGCCGGAAGGAATTCGCCTTTACGACAATCATGGTCATATCGGCGGGTCATCGGGGCACTACCATGTACCTGACGGCGATGTCAACACGCTGGTACATGAGATGGATCGGTTCGGCATTGAAAAGGTCTGCCTATTCAGCCTTGTCGGGGTGTTTACCGACGAAGTGCATGGCAACAACCATACCATCGACGCGGTGCAGCGCCACCCGGAGCGATTCATCGGGTTTACCCTGGTGAATCCCCACCGTGGGCCTGACGGCATGCGCCGTGAGTTAGAACGATGCGCCAAGGCTGGATTGCGTGGTATTAAATTGATACCAACGTACCAGTGTTATCCGGAAGAAGGACCCAACATCGACATCGCCTGCGAATGGGCCAACGGTCGGGAGCAGTTGATCCTTAACCACTATTGGGGCGGCGCGGCACAGATCGAACGGTTGGTCGCGACATACCCCAAGGCCTGCTTTTTCACCGGGCATACGACAACAGCCTATGCCGAGGTGATGAAAAAGTATGCCAATCTTTACGTCTGCACGTGTCCGGTGCTCGAACCTCGTGCCGTGGAGCAGGTCGTTGACGCAATCGGGGCGGACCGATTCCTCTTCGGATCAGACCTGACCGATTTGCCAATTGCCTGGGGCATAGGACCGATTCTTTTTGCCCGCCTTGGTGAACGGCAACGCCGCATGATCCTCGGCGAGAATCTGCGAGCGTTGTTGCAACGATACAGTCTCAAAGCCTGAATATCATCTTTAAGGAGCGAACCCGATGTTGAAGCAGTCATTTTGCTATCCATGCTTTCTGGGTGACGGAATAAATCTGGACGGGCTCTGCCGCGAGGCGGCACGTATTGGGTATCAGGGTGTCGAACTTTGGTTCCGTGACGATGCGTTCGAGAGTCTCGTCGCCTCCGCCAAAACGCACGGCTTGACGATCGCCAGTATATGCGGGCATCAATCGCTGACGGTGGGCATGAACCGGCGGCAGGAGCATGACCGCATCCTTACGGAACTGCGTGAGTCCATCGACATTGCACACCGGCTCGGGATTCCGAACCTGATCTGCTTTTCAGGAAACCGTCAGAGTGACCAGTCGGACGCGGACGGCCTGGCGGCATGTGCGGCATGTCTTGAGAGGATCGCGGGTGCCGCGGAAGGAGCCGGTGTTACGCTGAATGTAGAGCTGCTCAATTCCAAGGTCGACCATCCGGGCTACCAATGCGATCATACCTCGTGGGGCGTAGAGCTTTGCCGGCGCGTTAATAACCCTCATGTAAAGCTGTTGTTCGATATCTACCACATGCAGATTATGGACGGTGACATCATCCGTAGCGTGCGCGACAGCATTGGTTATATCGGACACTTTCATACCGCCGGTAATCCGGGACGCCGGGATCTTGACGGTACGCAGGAGCTGAACTATCCCGCAATTTGCCGCGCGATTACGGAGACGGGGTACGACGGTTTTGTCGCGCATGAATTCCAGCCGAAAGCGGACCCGATCGCCGCCCTGCGCGCCGCTTTTGCGGTCTGCGATGTGCGGTAACGATAATCCCATGAAGATTGGAACACCATGAAAATCGGAATTCCCAGGGAAATCAAGGATAAAGAACACCGCGTGGCGTGCACGCCCGGTGGCGTGCGGATGCTTGCGCAACAGGGCCACGAAGTTCTCGTGGAAACACGCGCCGGGGAAGGCAGCGGGTTTTCCGACGATGCCTACGCCGCGGCGGGCGCGAAGATCACGCCCAAGGCGGTGGATATATTCATGCAAGCCCAGATGATTCTCAAGGTCAAAGAGCCGCAACCGTGCGAGTATCAACTGCTGCGCCAAAACCAGATTCTCTTTACGTACCTGCACCTGGCCGCCGAACCGGATCTGGCCGCAGCCCTGATGGAGCGGGGGGTGGGGGCCTTCGGTTACGAAACCGTCCAAATCGGCCGGCGTCTGCCGCTGCTGGAACCCATGAGTGAAATCGCCGGGCGAATGTCAGTCATCGTCGGTGCTTAAAGGACTCGCGAAATAATAACTTAAGCAATCACTTTGTGCGATTGGGGTGATTG
>JABEVA010000149.1 GCA_013044065.1 Phycisphaerae bacterium | reverse complement strand
GGGCTCTCTCACGCCAGCCCGCAGCAGCGCCGCGTGCGGGTTCCGGCCTGACTCCACAGGCAACGGAAGTCTCACGTCCGGCGGTGCCCGTACCCCAACGTGCCCGATCCGTCCAACGCAAGGCCAGGCGGCTGGGCTTGGATCCCTTGGTGTTCTGGTCTCTGGTGGCAGTGGCGATGCTGTTTCTTATCGCCGTTGGTCTGGTCATCTGGCAACTCATGGGCCAACAACAGCGCCGGCGCTTGACACCATCGTACGGACCAACCAGCGCTCGCCAATCTGGCCATGGCCGACCAGCGCCCACCGGACCGCAATTTCTGGGCATTCCATTGACGGGTAATAAAATCGTTTTCAGCCTCGATGGATCCTCCGCCAATATCAATAGTTTCAGTTACGTCACCCAAGGCGTGGAGGAAGCGGTGGCCACGCTGGCACCCGATCAGCGCTTCCGCGTGGCCATCTGGCGGGATAAGGGCCTCACGCTGCTGCCGGCGCACGGCTGGTTGGGGCCGGCGGATGTCAAGGCTCTCCAGCCCGTTCTACGCCATTTGCGCAACCTCATGAGTTACGGTTCCAACGATACCCTCAAGAGCATGCTCGCATCGCTGGCGCTGCGCGGAAATCAGGTGATCTTTGTTACCGCCAAATTTCAGATGCCCCACAATCTGGTATCGGCGGTGGAAGCCAAACGCAATCCGGGCCAACGACTCGATGTTATCAGTGTGGATGGCGAGCGGCGCGAGCTGCAAAAATTGGCCCAGCAATGTGATGGCCGGTTTCATAAATACTCGGTGAGTGAATTGAATTCGATGACCGCTGACAATGCCTCCAATTAAGCCGCAGCAGACCAGAGACGCGGTGCTGGTCAACCGCCCGGTGACACCGCGCCGAGCCACCTTGGCCGGCGGGCCCCATGCGGCTACGAGTCATGCCCGGCCCGCGCCTTTGGAAACACCTGCCGTTAATTTTTCAGGATCAGCCCATGTGCGCAGAGTCTGTTGTGAATAATCAAACCTCCGCTACGACGGAGGATGCTCAGGCCCTGGAAGCACTGCCGGTCGATGAGACTCTTGACCACATTGAGTTTCATATTCGCCACGATTTGCAAAAACGCCTGGATCTGTACTTGCGCGATCGGCTGCCCCATCATTCCCGATCCATGCTGCAAAAGTTAATTCGCGCCGGGGCGGCTCTGGTCAACAATCGTCCGGCCAAATCCAGTACCCTGCTGCGGGCCGGAGACACAGTTCAGCTGGATATACCGCCGGCAGTGGACCATCACGCCCTGCCGGAGAATATTCCCCTGCAAGTCATTTATGAGGACGATCACTTTCTGGCCGTCAATAAACAAGCGGACCTGCTGGTTCATCCGGCCCGCGGCCACTGGACCGGTACCCTTATTAACGCCTTGCTGTACCACGCCGGTCAGACTGCCGGCACGCTTTCCACCGGCAGCGATCCTTGGCGCCCCGGCATCATCCATCGTTTGGACCGCCACACCACCGGCCTGATCCTGATTGCCAAAACCGATGAGGCCCATTGGCGGCTGGCGGGACAATTTGAACGCCGCACCATTCACAAAACCTATCTGGCAATCGTTCATGGAGTGCCTGCCCTGGACAACGATATGATTGACGCTCCACTGGGGGTCCACCCCGGCAACCGCGAAAAATATGCGGTCCGCACCGAGGGTGGCCGCCCGGCCCAAACCATTTACCACGTACGCGAAAGGTTTGGCCGATCCTCCCTGTTGGAATTGAACCCAAAAACCGGTCGCACCCACCAGCTACGCGTGCATTTGGCGCATATCGGGCATCCTATTGTCGGCGATGTCACCTATGGCGGACGTGAACTCACGCCGTTGGATATTACCGGACCCGCGGCCCCTCCAAGCCCTAAGCCGATCTGTCCGGTCATCGGCCGACAGGCCCTCCACGCGTGGCGGCTGCACTTTGTACACCCCTTCAGTTTCACCCGCATGAGTCTGGAAGCCCCCCTGCCCGCGGATATGCTTGAATTATTGTCGGTCCTTCGCGGGACTGGTCGATAATAGTGGGCGGTGACCCATGGGGCGCACATGCCCGCGATTCACAGGCACGGATGCTGTTCATACGTGGTCCAGGGTGGGACTCATAACCTATGCTGGACTGACAAGGTCATGGTTATTCTGGAAATATTGAACCAATGCCAAGCCATCATTGAATACCAATTCCGCGCTCCGGAATTGCTGGATGCCGCGCTGACCCATTCCTCCTGTGCGGATAATCGGTTGCTGTCCAACGAGCGGTTGGAATTTCTCGGCGATGCCGTGCTGGGACTTATTGTCTGCCAGCGGCTTTATGAAATTTATCCCGAGCATCTGGAAGGCGAGCTGACCAAACTCAAATCCGCGGTGGTCTCGCGCCGTACCTGTGCCGCGATCAGCAACGCCATCGGCCTCACGGCCCTTATTCGCGTCGGACGGGGAATGGAAGGGGCAGGGAACCGCCCCAGCAGTCTGGCCGCGGGGGTATTTGAATCCGTCGTGGCCGCCATTTATCTTGATGGTGGCTTTGATCAGGCCCGTACCTTCGTGCTCAAACATACCGACGCCTGGATTTCCCAATACGCCAAAACCACGCACCAGCAAAACTACAAATCACTGCTTCAACAGTACGTGCAGCGGCAGATCGGCGGCACCCCTACCTACGAAGTTCTCAACGAAACCGGGCCGGATCACAACAAATCGTTCCAGGTGCGCGTAGTCGCCAACGACCGCGGATTCAGCCCCGCCTGGGGCACCACCAAAAAAGATGCCGAGCAGCAAGCCGCCCTGAAAGCCCTGCAGGAACTGGGCATGGTGGACGAGCACGGTCACGAACCGCCCCCCGTTTCCGCCACCAGCGTTTAACCCGGAGTTTAGCCCAATCATTTTCAATTTCGGGGGAGAAAACCCTTGATAGTATTGCGTTTGATGGGGTTAGGAGGGGGTTTTTCGGCGGCAT
>JABEVA010000148.1 GCA_013044065.1 Phycisphaerae bacterium | reverse complement strand
CCTTCTGGATGCACAAAGGCTGGCTGGGCGTGGATTTCGGTCACACCACCTTTTTGTTTGTCATCGTGCTCAACATCATCTGGGGCTTGGCCACCGCTCTGTGGCTGGGCATGATCCAATGACCGAACTCCTCAATACTTTGTCACCTCGCGCCGCACCAATTGTCATGAATATGGCCTTAGCAAGAACCGTTGGTCAACGGCTTTCACCATCGGCAAAACAAACGGCCGCGGAGAGCATGTCCGGCCCCACGTTTTTTTGGAGCATTCCCTATGAAATATGTTAATCTCGGCCATACCGGGCTGAAAGTTTCGCGGATTTGTCTGGGCATGATGACCTATGGCAGCAAAGAGTGGAGACCATGGGTCCTGGAGGAAGCCCAGGCGTTGCCGTTGATCGCCCGGGCCATGGAAGCAGGCATCAATTTTTTTGATACCGCCGATGTTTATTCGCTGGGGGTGAGTGAGGAAATTCTCGGCCGGGCCGTGAAACAATCCGGTCGCCCCCGGGAAGAACTGGTCATTGCCACCAAACTCAATGGACCAATGGGGCCATCTGCTAATCAGCGTGGCCTCTCCCGCAAACACATTCGCCATGCCATTGACAACAGCCTGCGCCGGCTGAATATGGACTATGTTGATCTGTACCAGATTCATCGCTTTGATTCCTCCACCCCCATCGAGGAAACTATTGATGCTTTGCATGATCTGGTACGTGCGGGAAAGGTGTTGTATCTGGGGGCGTCGTCGATGGCTGCATGGCAATTCGCCCAATTCCTTTACACCGCCGATCGCCTGGGCAAAACTCGGTTTGTGGCGATGCAAAACCATTACAACCTCATTTACCGCGAGGAAGAACGGGAAATGATGCCGCTGTGTCGGCAGGAGGGCATTGCCGTCATTCCGTGGAGCCCGCTGGCCCGCGGATTTTTAGCCGGCAACCGCAATCCCCGCGATAAGGGCGAAACGATCCGTGCCAAAACGGATGATTTCGCTCATAAACTCTACTACCAGGAGACGGATTTTGCCGTCGTGGATACCCTTACCCAAATTGCCCGCGCCCGCACCGTGTCCAACGCCCAGATCGCCTTGGCATGGCTGTTGGCCCAGCCCGGCGTTACCGCGCCCATCATCGGAGCATCCACCATGCGGCACCTTGAAGAAGCGGTGGCGGCAACGGAATTGAGTCTTTCCGCAGAGGAAATTGCGGCTCTGGCCAAGCCGTATCAGCCCCATCCCGTGCTTGGTTTTGTATAAGGCCATATAATGGTCCACCATTGGGGGCAAATGGCCGGAAGACGCCAGGAAAGTCAATGTGTGAATATGCCTGATAAAACCGTCGCTTCGCCCGTTACCATGAAGGTACCACTGCTGGACCTGAAATCGCAGTATGCTGCGCTCCGCGGTGAAATTTTGCCGGCACTGGAAGCGGTCCTGGAGAGCCAACAACTCATCGGCGGACCGGCGGTGGCCCGGCTTGAAGCGGCTGTGGCCGCGTATTGCGGCTGTGCTTATGGCGTGGGTGTCAGCAGCGGCACCGACGCGTTGTTGTGCGCACTGATGGGGCTGGATATCGGCCCCGGCGCAGAGGTGATTACCACACCCTACACCTTCTTTGCCACGGCCGGCTCCATCATGAGGGCGGGTGCCAGGCCGGTGTTTGTGGATATTGACCTCGCAACTTTTAATATCGATCCCGACCGTATCTCCGCGGCGGTGACTTCGCGTACCCGGGCCATTATGCCGGTGCACCTGTTTGGCCAGATGGCAGAAATGGACCCTATCATGGCCGTTGCGGACCGCCACGGCCTGGCCGTTATTGAAGATGCGGCCCAGTCCATCGGAGCCCGGTATAAAGGGCGGCCTTCCGGTTCCATTGGCACTGTGGGGGCTTTAAGCTTTTTCCCTACCAAAAATCTGGGCGGCGCCGGTGACGGCGGGATGATGGTTACGGCCAACGCCAGCCTGGCCCATCGGCTGGCTATCTTGCGAAACCATGGCATGGAACCAAAATACCATTACCAATGGATTGGCGGAAATTTCCGGCTTGATACCCTGCAGGCGGCCTACCTTTTGGTGAAATTGCAACATCTGGATGAATGGTCCGCCCGCCGCCGCGCTAATGGCGATTTGTATCGCCAGAGGCTGGCAGGGTGTGATGAAATTATCTGCCCCCACATCAGCCCGGCCAATCAGACCATTTTCAATCAGTTCGTGATACGCTCACCCCAGCGCGATGGCTTGAAAGCCCATCTGGCCGCCCATGGAATCGGCACCGAAATTTACTATCCCTTGAGCCTCCACGAACAACCATGTTTCAAGAGTTTGGGTTACCGGCGTGGCGATTTTCCCAATTCCGAACTGGCCGCAGCTCAAGCGCTGGCTCTGCCCATCTATCCGGAATTAAGCGCGCAGCAGATTCACTACGTTGCCGACACGATTCTGGCGTTTTTCAGCTAAATCGCAGTCTCCACTGACGGTACCGGCGATATCCCGATTCTGTCGGCGCGAGTTCGGCCGAGATACCGCCGGCCACCGCAGATACCGCACTTTCCGCCCCAGACCTTTGCCACCCCTTTTTCCAGAGTAGCATTTTGGGCTATTGTCATACCAAAGTAGTAATGTCCTGTTTGGCCAAAGTTAAAATGTCCTCTTTTTAGAAAGAAGAGGACACGATGTGCCAAGAGGATTTACTGATGATG
>JABEVA010000147.1 GCA_013044065.1 Phycisphaerae bacterium | reverse complement strand
AGAACAGCCCATCCCTTCGAAAAGCCTGCTGTTCCCGGCGATTCTCTCGTATGCACCAATGCCGATATAACTAAACTGGGCGGTGAGGGACTCGAACCCCCGACATCCGTGGTGTAAACACGGCGCTCTAACCAACTGAGCTAACCGCCCAAAGTGCTCTTAAGATAGCCGATGAAGGCTCGGCAGCCAATCCACCACCATTCGCCGACGGCTGGGGGTGACGCTGGATTTTTTGGTACGGCCACAGAAGTCAGCGGCATCAGGGCCGCCACGTAACGTTGACGGCACGATCAGGCTCCATTGATTTCTCACATGCGGCCAACAAATATGGCCATGGCCATATTTCACACGGCCTGGGCTTGAAGGTGAGCGGCTTTGCCGGCCTGGACGGCGATGGACCGCAGTGCTGCAGCGCAACGGTTCAGGTCTGTTGGGGTTAGAAACGGCCCAAAACTCAGCCGCGTGGTCCCCACACTTGCGGGCTTACCGGCCACTGCGGGTAGATGTGTGCCAAATGTCCGGTGGGCCAGCGGGGCGCAGTGCAGGCCGGGCCGGGTGAGAATGTTGAATTTATTTTCCAGCTCCGCCGCCAAGGCCAGCGGTTCCCACCCATCCAGACGCACGCTAAACACCCCCACACGCTGGGCGAGCTGATGCGGCCCCAGGAATGTCAATGCTTCCAGGCCCTGCACCGCTTGCATAAATGCCGCGCACAAAGACTGGTCACGAGCATGGAGTTTTTCCACGGTTTGCTCGAGCACCCAGGCGAGCCCCTCCGATAATCCCGCAATTCCAATGGCGTTGTGCGAACCTGGCTCAAAACGGTCGGGCATAAATTCCGGCTGCAAGTCACTTTCACTTACGCTGCCCGTCCCCCCCTGCCGCACTGTGCGCAGCAGCTTTTCCATACCTGGACGAATGTATAAAACTCCCGTACCCAACGGTCCGAGCAATCCCTTATGCCCAGGCACGGCCAGAAAATCTATACTGTTGGCCCGCACGTCGATGGGGACGTGGCCGGCACTTTGAGCTGCATCCACCAAAAACGCTGCTCCCGCTTCCCGCGCAATTTTCCCGATTTCACGGATATCCTGGAGAGTACCGCTGACGTTGCTGGCATGGGCAATGACCACCAGTCGCGTTTTGGCCGTTATCGCACGGCGAATATCCTGCGGATCCACCAAGCCGGTTGCCGCATCCGCCGGCACGATACTGCGGGTAATTTGCCCGTGGGCGGCTAGCTCATTTAGCGGCCTAAGGACGCTGTTATGGTCCATCGCGGTGGAGATTGCATGATCGCCGGGGCGCAGCAAACCGTGGAGGACCATGTTGAGCGCATCGGAGCAGTTTAACGTAAAAATAAAATGATCGGCACTTTCACCATGAAAGAGCTTGTTGAGTCGATCCCGGCACACACTGATTAATCGACTTGATTCTTGAGCTTCGGCGTAGGCTCCTCGTCCGGCTGAGGCACCGACAGCCTGAGCATAATTCACCATGGCCTGAAGCACGCGGGGCGGCTTAGGAAAACTCGTGGCGGCATTATCCACGTAGACCCGGGACGACGGCATTGGGGATTCCATCATGGCAACACATTGGCCGGTGAAGTCATCGACCATCCTTTCTTAAACCATGATAGGCCGATGCGGCCGTGGGTTCAACGGGCTGGAGCTGGGTCCACCTTTAATTGTATGCGAAGGGGACCGCCGCCCTGAATTAGTGGCACCTGGATCGGAGCAAGTTTAGGCCCGGCACCGGGCTTGCGCACGGGTGCGTTGAACTTCACCCCACCTCCACCGAGATTGCCACCAGCACCGCCGCCGACTTGACCACGGGGTTTAGAGGTCGCAGGGTGGGCGAGGTTCACCGGCTTGATCCCATGTTTGGCATACCAAGCTGTGATTTTTTTTATGCCCTGATTTTCCTGGGCAATGGTGCCCAAACCCCACACGCCGCCGAACGGCATCACCTTATAAAAATGATAGGCGGCCGGTGACAAACCCGCCATCTTCACGAGTAGGAGCAAAGGCAGTGTGCGATTGGACAGATGGGCGAGCGTGTTGTTGAAATTAAAATTCATATTCATGGTCATTGGCCGTTTGAGCAGGTACAATAAATATGGTGCCACCATTGAACGCTTAAGCCCTTTGGCCAGCTTGGCAAAATTTTTGGCCTGCACTCCGTTGGGTTGGTTCACCACGGATTGCATCTGCGGCACGCGACAGACTTGGGCCAGATACTGACGCACCAGAATACTAAGTTGGGGCGGCTTCCAATGGGCCAGCTCCTTTGCGGCCAAGGTGCCATCTTGCAGTTGCATCCAGTAGTTCTGGTTAAAGTCCTGAATCATGATGTGCTGACCGCGAAATATCACCGTGTACTGGCGACTTTGCTGAAAGTACGGCGACATGCCCATCAACACCGCCCGCCTCCACAACGTTTTCACCATGGCCGGCGTTGGCTTTCGATTCCATACCGCATCCATAGCGGTGATGTAAACCAGGCGGTGGGAATCCCGAAGTAAGCGTTCCAAAAGCCCATCGGTGTAGGAGCCTGGTATTTTCGCCAAAGGATGGGCTGCCTCCGCGCGGCGCTGCGGATTGCGGGAAAATACCCCGGCCACCAACGGCAAGCGCTGCGGTGCTAAGCCCCACTGCAAGAGGGCCAGGCGTTTTTTTACAGGTAAATGCAAGAGCGACCTGGCCCAGCGTGCTAAATCGCCTTGATAGGTGAGCAAATGATCCACCCGGGCCGTACGTTCAGGCCCTCCAGCTTGCATCATGCGGCCCACCAGCAACGCCAAGGCTTGTCGAAGATCTGCGCTGCCGACCTGCCGCGTGGCATACTTTTGCGAGCTTAGATTCTTCAACCCACGCTCAAATAGTTGCAGAGTTTGCGACATATTGGCGAAGTTGCCCTTCTTCCCGCCGGCTATTGGGCTTTGACCCCGAGCCGGCGCGCTAAAGATCAGGGCCGCCACCAATAGCAAGCCTGGCAGATATTTTAGAATCTTTGACTTCATAGCACTATCCAATCCTGTAGAGGGGCATTTGTCATACCGCATTACGTTACCACACCTTCCGCAGGCTTTCACGTCACGGTGATGTGGCTCCCTGGAGCATATTATTAGATGAACAACAGACGCCTTTGGTTCCGGGGGTTACAGCAAAGCGGCAATTGGTGGCTGGCAGGCGAGCAGCCAGAGGGGTCCGGCACAATTTATGGCTGCAAGCCGACGCCGCAGACGAGTGGGCGCAGGCTGGGCTGATGAAAACCTTGAAAATTCAACAAATAACGGGCGCGGCGTTGCGCGAGAACAGGTGAATCTAGGAGCCTGTCCGAGTAATTCCCTTTTGGGAAAAAGCGCGGACGAAGAGTGGCCATACCAGCGTAAAAACGCCGGTTTCGGGGAGCATTTTCCGCGAAAATCGATTGCTTGGACAGGCTTCTAGAGCAGGTGCACAGGAGATCTCAAGGAATGCGGCGTGTTGAGAGATTCGGCGGCGGGAGCGGATGGTAATTTTGTGCCTTTGTTGGCAGGTCGGAAGTCCCGATTCAGGGCCTGTTGATTTAATTGCCGGGGCGGCAAATCCCAAGGGGTGTCCTAAGGCGGGGCGGATGACGAAAAAATTCGATCCTGACCACCGCGT
>JABEVA010000146.1 GCA_013044065.1 Phycisphaerae bacterium | reverse complement strand
TTGCGGCGATTACCAAATACCGGGCGGCCTTTCCCAGTTCTCCGTTTAACGCCGCGGCTAAAAGTTACCAGGCCTATCTGGCCGGCGGCCTGGCGGCGACGGCGGCAAATGGACCGTGGCGCGGACCATTGAGCCACGTGCTGCACAATCGGCTGTTGCGCGGGCTGGACGAAGTTTCGACCACCGATGGAAGGATGTATTTCGTCCGGCCAGGTACGCAGGTGGTATCGGAGGTAATGGGCAGCACCAAGCTTTACCAGTTTAAGGCGGTGCTTTCCGCGGATGCCGGCCAGACCCAGGTGGATTTGCCGGTGGGGGTTTCGCTGAAATCCAACCGGCCCACGGCCAGTCCGCAACGGATATTTGCCCGTCGGACCCTCCAGGCCATCGGCAACATGAGCTTTGGCCAGTGGAATACCATTGGGCTAAAAATCATGCGGCGGTTGCAAGCCTCGCGGATGAACCCGGTGATTAAGGGCATTTTGATCTCCGACCTGATTATTCTCGATAAGCCCCTGCTAAGCCCGCACGACGCCCGGCAGTTTACCGCTGCAGCCGGGCGGCTCAATGATCTCAATTTGGAGAACGTCAACTGGCTTAACCCCGCCAAGCCGCCGTCGGGACATGTGGTGCGCGGCGTAGCCACGGCCCTGGCCAAATTGCCGGACCTGCAGGCCATGATGGCAGACATCGCCAGCGCCAACCAGTCGCTGGCCCGTCGAATGCTTTTCCAGGTGGAAGCGCTGGGTGTTTTTACGGACAGCCCGGCCAAGCCGTTGGTGGTTTGCACGGTGCCGCCGCCGGATGGTTCCGTCGCGTGGGTGGTGGCGGGAAGCCAGGGAGCAGCGCGGCTGAAAAAAATTGGCGTACTGAAGACGGGCCATTGGCGTTTGATCGCCAATAGCAGCCTGGCCGTAACCAACGGCAGCCTGGTGTTCATCACCAGCCCCGGAAAGTAGGATTAAACGGCAAATACAAAGGAGTACCGCTATGGCTGAAGAAGCTTTTTTTGTGCGTTCCCGCGGCAAGATTTCCGGGCCGTTTGATTTGGCCGGCCTGCAACGGCTGGTGCGGCTGGGGATGCTTTCACGCGTGCATGAACTATCCACGGATAAACAAAACTGGACTTCGGCGGCGCAAACGCCGGGGGTTTTTCCGGAGGCCGGTGGTGCAGCCGCGGGGGCCGAGCCCCAGCCCGCCGTAGCCGAAGAAGCGCCGCAGGGCAGCTATGAAGTTGCCGACATTCCGCCGCCTCCACTTCCCGCGCCGGTGGCCGCCGGTGCCGCCACCGCGCAATGCCTTTCCTGCGGCGGAATTTTTCCGGCCGCCCAAGTTTATCTGGACCGTGGCCGCAATATCTGCGCCTCGTGTTTTCAAAAAGAGGCGGTGGCAGGGTCGACGGCCACGCAAGGACCGCCTGGCGACGAGGGGCAGCGTGGTTATCCGGGCTACGGAGTGGCGTCGCTGGTGCTTGGCATTGGGGGCTTGATCATTCCCTCGGCCGGCCCGCTGTGCCTGGTTTTGGTCGGCATCGCTTCGCGCGGCATGGTTGTGGTTTTCTGGGGCGTCCTTGTTGCAGGGCTGGCGTGCGCCACGCTGGCGACGATCTTCGCGTCAGTCGCGCTGCGCGGTAACCGTCGTGTGAAGAGCCGCGAGGGAAACGGCTTGGCTACCACGGGTTTAGTGCTGGGAATTATTTCGCTTTCCGGCTATGCGGCGTGGTTTATCTATTGGGTGGTTGTTCTGATTGCGGCGGCGTTGAAAGCTTCGCACCACCTGCGTTGATCTGTAGCGGCCTTCACGCCTCCACAGGGCAATTTTACCAGGCTCGCTGTGGGATAGCCGTGGCCTCCATGATATTTTAGATTCTGACGTTGTAACATCTCCGCCCCGTGCGGAGATGTTTTGTTCCTTGTCGCCGTTATCTCCTATCGCCTGCTTCCTATCTCCTTCCGGCGCAGCCGGGTTACGAATTTGCAGCTTGGTGATTCCTTTGGCTGGGCTGATCTGCGGGATTCTGGCAATTATCTTCGGATCGATAGCTTCGCGCGGCAACAAGCGGCTGGGCAGCCGCGACGGCTCCGGCATGGCCACCGCCGGATTGATCACAGGAATCATCGCTTTAGCGGGTTATGTGTGCTGGTTTGTCTTCTGGTTTATCTGGGGAGCCGCGATGATCGGCGCGGCCGCCAGCGCCGCCCACGGCGCGGGATGATGGCGGCACCCCGCGACGGCTAGAACCATCCGTGGTCGGCTTTCAGCGGCCGATGTCGCAGAATAAAATTCCTTCACGGGCGGGGTTATGCCGGGTCGGCGCGATGAAAACTGAAAATGAAAGGCCGAACACTCGCCGAAATTAAAATTCTTCGTTGCCTTCGTTGGCTTGGTTTAAAACCCTCCGCTGCCGAATCACCATCCTCCTGATGGCACCGGGGTGCCGGGCCACAAAGCCCCTCTTTACACCCGCCATCCTCCCTTTCCTGTTTATCTGGATCATAACTCAGGCTATAATGATTGCATGGCAAGACGCCCCGACTATCAGCGCCACCCTGCGGATATAAAGCGCGGCTGCATTGCGCACTGGCCGACGGGCAAGCCGAGTCCGGAAGAGATCGCGGGCTGAGTCCGGTATCGCGCCAATGGAAAACACAAGAGTCATCCTTCCCGCCTTGGTCTCTGGAGCCTCGTGAGAGCCGATGCGTCCAAATGCGAAACGTTTCCCGAGGAGCAATGGCACAGACTTGAGGAGGTGTTGCGCGAGGCAATCCGTTCGTCGTGCGTAGACGAAGACTTCCGCGGCGACTTCCCGGCGCGCGTTTGGGCCTATATCAATGGAGTTTTGTATGAGGCGAGGTATGGCGGTGCCAACGGCGAATATCACGGATTTCCCATTCGTTCCAAGCACGGATTTCCGCGCGATCCCTCTGATCTTTTGAAAGGGCTTCCGAATGTCGAAATACCTGTCCATTGAATGTGAATGGTTCGATCAGCCGGTGACGGACCCGGTAGAGCGCAAAACATGGGCATGCATTCGCATTTCCGCGGCATCAAGGTCGATTACTCGCCTGTGGGATCGCACCTCGGAGAGCGAGCGGGTCACGATATACATTCCAGCCTTCCCCTTGGCGAGTTGGATTGTCGAAAACTGGTGGACGCTTCTCTACGAACCCCGTCGCAGCAAACGCCTCCCATCTGGCCGAGAGGACTTTTCCAAATCCGAAGCCGAGTGGCTGCGCAGGCATTGCCTGCGCTCGGCGGATTCCGGGTTGCTGTTGCCCCAAGCCTGTTTCTTTAACGATGGTCGAGATACCTGCATTCAATGGCTCGCGGACGAGCAGGATTTATATCCGAACATGCCGGGCCATTTTGTGGAATCCGGCGAGGTCCGCGTTTCCCAAGTTGAGGCGGAGTTGTCCTTGCGCGAATTTGTTTCGAAGGTGTTTGCCCGTGTGGAACCCCTGGAGGATGACCGAGTTGTTCGCATGCGCGAGAATTGGAATGCCATCATTGAGGC
>JABEVA010000145.1 GCA_013044065.1 Phycisphaerae bacterium | reverse complement strand
TTCCCGCACCGTGCGAATCTCATCGCGGGCGCAACCCACCACCGCTCCGGCTTCAAATATGTCTACCATATTTTCAAAGACAAAGCCTTCATCCTGTAAAATTTTCAGCGCTGGTTGCGTGGCCGGATGCACTTTGCCAATGGCTTCCTGGGCTGCGGCCCCCAGTAAAGGAATATAAATGGGGTGCCGGGGCATTAATTCCACAATGAACTTCTTGTCCACCATAGTCAGATAATCCGCCCGGGGAAAGTCCATATCAAAGAAATGCCGTCCGACGGCATCCCAAAAGGGAGAGCGTCCGTCGGCATCAATCTTGCCGCGCATTTCCGCAATTACGTGCGGATCAAAACGTTGAGGAAACTGCGCCATAAACAGAAAACGCGCCAGCGACAGCAATCGCCCATTGCCGTCCTTGCGGTACTCAGGCAATAGAAACAAGCTACCCACAATGGCCGGCCCATCGTACATAATGGTCAACTCCAACACCGGCATGGTCTTGTTCAGGCCCAGCATGGGCGAAACCAGAGGAATGCCGCCGATGCGGTAGCTGAAAAACGGATCAAACCCGCCCACCTTGGAAACCATGCCGCACACACCCGCCGGACGGCCGGTGACGGCATCCTCTAAAATAAACAAATAGGTTTCCCCACGCGGCTTTTCCGGATGAATGACAAACGCATCCATCGATTCCTCAATACGCCGTTGCAGCAGGATTTTATCCGGCGGCAACGTGGTCATGCCATAACCCGCCTGACGGGCCATGGCCAGCAGCGATTCCAGATCACCATGGCGAATTGGGCGAAGCACCATCATACAATTCCTCTTTATTGATTCTATCGGCCCAATCACGATTGCGGCCGGCCTATTTTCGGAGGGCTTCGTCCGAACCGTGCATCCGGCATTGCAGCCGGGCGATGCTACCTGCTGGAACAGCCGTATTCGCCCGAGGCCACTTTCAGCAGCAACAATGCCGCCAGCGACGCCCGGGGCACCAATGAATCCAGCAGCAGATATTCCTGCGGGCTGTGAATCTCACCACCCACCGGCCCCATGGTATCCAGGGTAATTAGGCCGTTGGCCGCCAGACGGTTGCCGTCACAGGTTCCACCGCTGCCTTGCCAGGAAATATTCAAACCCAAATCCGCCCCGCAGGCGCAAGCCCGCCCCAGCCACAGCAGCATGGCCGCATCGGCCGCACGAGGAGGCGCATGAAAGTCGCCCAGAACCTGCGCACAAAATCCTTCCCGACCGGAAATGTCCGCGGCGATGGCCTCCAGGTGTGAACGCACCTGGGCCTGCTGTTCTTGGGAGCCAACACGTACATTTATCCGACACAGCGCCAGCGCCGGCACAACGTTCAGCGCCGTTCCACCTTCAATCTGCCCCACGTTCACGCTCACCGCGTCCAGCCGGCCAAGTGCGGCATTGATACGGACCACCGCTTCCGCCAACGCCGCAATGGCGTTACGCCCGGTGGTAATATCACGGCCCGCGTGCGCACTACGGCCGCGCACGATGAAGGTAAAATTGCCCGAACCTTTGCGATCACTGACCAAGTTGCCATTGGGCAGCGCTGGTTCAAACACCAAGCCCAAATGGTTCCGCCGCGCTGCCGCCGCCAAAATCGGAGCGGACCCCGGCGAACCGATTTCTTCATCCGGGTTAATCAATACTTCCCAGCCGATATTGCCGGCCCACGGACTTTTTTCCAGCGTCTCAAGAGCTAAGAGCAGCACCGCCAGACCACCCTTGGCATCCAGCACACCGGGACCGTTAAGCTTACCGGGCGACGTTTCGCACGCTTTCTGAAATGGGTTCTCCGGAGAATAAACGGTATCCGCATGAATTCCCAGAAAAACACGCACCCGGCTTTCCGGTCGCTTGACCATCGAAATAGCCGGCCCCAGCGGGACCTTGTGCCACGTTCCCTCGGCGGCCACAACGTTCTGTGCAGGCAACGTGATCCGCTCGACGGTGGCACCCAGCCCCGCACAATCCTCCACCACAACCGCGGCCATCTTTTCCAACCCGGCTACGTGGCAGCTTCCTGAATTGATGTTAGCCCATTTGATGATTAAATCCCGCATCCGATTGCGCTGCGATGCGATGGAGGCTATATGACTTACGTAAGTACTCATAGACGAGCACCTTCATACCTTTAAGACGCGGCCAAGACACTGCGGCGCGTTGCCACGAGATACACGCAAAAGTTGTGGCCGCAAAAAAAATGGGCCCCGCAGACTAAACAAGACGTCTTGACCATTTTTCCTTCTTTAGGAGTACGGCACCATGGGTAACAGTATGACCGAAACACTGATTTTTCCAAGTTTCCCCCTGCCGGTACGCTCTGACGGAAGTATTGCGTGCCAGCGCCCAGCGGTTGCTGGTCCAGGCGGTGCCGATTGAGGCTGATGAAATGTGCGAAGGTACGGGCTTGTTGCGCGTCAGCGGCGTGGTATCATTTTGATGATTATGCGTCCGCCGACACGGCTGTGAGGTTGGCGTTGCGATGTCGCCCCCGCATAAACGAGATGGAAACCAACCATGACCTTAGCTTCTCTTTCCGGCCGCTTGCCTGCCACTGAAGGCATTGAACCCGCGGATCCACATTCGCTTTTTGCCATGGCCCGCGCCGCTGTGGATCAGGCCTGTGCCACCACCGACACGCCCGCCTACGTTCAGGAAATGTTGGGACAACCGAAAAATGAAATCATGGTCCATTTTCCAGTACGCATGGATGACGGGCGCTACAAACTCTTCAAAGGTTACCGCATTCAGCACAACAATGTGCTCGGTCCGTACAAAGGTGGCATCCGCTACCATCCGGAAATCAGTTTGGACGATGTCAAGGCACTGGCTGTATGGATGACCATGAAATGCGCCCTCATGCGCCTGCCTTTTGGGGGGTCCAAGGGTGGGGTGATGGCGGAGCCGGCCCGGCTTAGCCCCGCGGAACTGATGCGTCTGACTCGCCGATTTACCTCGGCCTTGGGCGACAATATCGGGCCGGAGTTCGACATTCCCGCTCCGGATGTGGGCACCAACGCCCAAGTGATGGACTGGATGATGGATACCTTTCTCAACACCCACAGTCAGGCAGTGCGGCAAAATCTGGTCCATGTGGTAACGGGAAAATCCATCACCTGTGGCGGAAGTGAAGGTCGCGAAAAGG
Organism: Phycisphaerae bacterium; assembly: GCA_013044065.1. GTDB lineage: Bacteria > Planctomycetota > Phycisphaerae > WQYP01 > WQYP01 > JABEVA01. The sequence goes on along the minus strand of JABEVA010000145.1, from coordinate 9,221 downwards.
CCACCGGACAGGGATTGGGCATGGTCTTGCAGGAACTGTTGCCGGAATTTAACCTGAAGCTCGAAAAGCTCCGCGTGAGCCTGCTGGGCTTTGGCAATGTCGGCCGGCACGCTGCCGCTGCCATGGCCGCCCACGGCAGCACTGTGTTGGCGGTGATGGATCATACCGGGGCCATTACCAAACCCGATGGTTTGAACATCACCCACCTGATGAACCATGTGCAGGTCAGCGGCAACATACGAGACTATCAGGCACCGGGCGTGCGCACCCTGGACCGGGAGGAATTTTATCGACTGCCCACCGACGTTTTTATTCCCGCCGCACTCGAACGCATGGTCAATTCGCAGGTGGCTGCATGGCTGAATTGCAAGGTGGTGGCAGAGGGCGGCAATGGGCCGGTGACGCCGGAAGCTGCTCAACTGCTGCGACAGCGTGGGATTGTCGTGCTACCGGCCATATTATGCAATGCTGGCGGGGTTATTGTCAGTTACCTGGAGTGGGTGCAGAACAAGGCGGGAGTTCACTGGGGCAGCGCCCAGGTGGAACGAGAATTACGCAAAACCATTCTTTTGGCGGCTCGGCGGGTGCGTTTGGCAGCGCACCAGTATGATGTGGATATTTCCAGAGCAGCGTATTGCGTGGCAGTGGAACACCTCTCACGGGCTTACACCCAGCGAGGAATTTTCCCATGAAATCTCTCCGTGCCGGTGGTGGATTTACCGGGCAGGCCGTAGCCTTAACCGATCGTCGAGTTCTGTGGCCGTGGTACGCGGCGGAAGGCCTGAATTCCTTTGCCGTGGTTCTGGCCACCAACGGCGTGTTTTTTTTTGCCCGCTATGAACTGCATTGTGCCCCCGCCACGTTGCTCTGGTTCATGGTCTGCGGCGGCGCTGTGTATACCGCAGCTGCACTTACCGGCGGGAGGATCCTCGCCCGTATCGGCCAACGAAAAGTCCTGATCGCTACCGGCGTATGCACCGCATTGATTTGCCTGATCGGCGTAGCCGCAGTTGCTTTTCGCAGTCTGACGCTGCTGTTTTTGCTCGTCGCCCTGCTGAATCTCTCGGTCACGCCGGGATGGCCGGCGCTGGAATCCGCGATCACCCAAAGTCCAGCCCGTATGAAACTTTCCACCCGCATCACCCTGTACAATCTGGGATGGTCCAACAGCTATTTTCTAGCCTTGCTGGTCACCGGTGTTCTGGCCCGCTGGTTGACCTGGTCGGCGGTCTTCATCGGGGCCGGTTTGGCCGCTTTAGCATCCGTGATGGTGGTGCGATTGGTGGCCATCCCGCAAGGCCTCATCGGTTCGCGACCCATGCATCACGATGACGTGGATCCAGTGGATGCCGCCTTGATTGGTTCCGTCCGTGGAAGGACATTGTTGAACATGGCCCGCCTGTCGAATCTTCTTGCTTATGTATCATTGAATTCCATCATGCCCATTATGGCCTACTTAACCTACCGCGCCGGCTTTCCTTATGCGGAGGCTACCGCCGTGGGTTCCATCTGGGGCCTGGCCCGCATTGCCGGATTTATCGGCTGCTGGTTCTGGACAGGGTGGCATTATCGGGTCCGTTGGATGCTGGGCGGATTTTTCTCGCTGGTGGTCGCCACTGTGATGCTTATTGCCGTACCCTCCATTGGGGTGCTCATCGGCGGACAAATAATTCTGGGCTTGGCGGCGGCCTTGGTCTATGCCGGATCGCTGTATTATTCCATGCACTTAAGCCATGGGGCCGGCGAACATGCGGGCCTGCATGAAGCCCTGATTGGCGTGGGCACGGTGGTCGGCCCTGCGGTGGCGGCCCTGGCCGGTGGCCCGCAAGATATGCTGCCCAAAGGCATCGCCCTTGGCGCGATTTTACTGCTCGGTGGAGCCTTCCTTGCCCGCATGGGATATCGGGCTGCCGCAGCAATACCAACCGGTGCCGCGCCGGATATGGAACTGCCGCAGCCCGGGCAAGAACTGCCTGCGGCAATAGACCGCGGGCGTTAGAAATGTTGTGTTGCCCAACTACACGAGGCCAACGGTCATGAATAATCCAATACCACAACCCCGGAACACGCCGCCGCGCGTGGGGGTACTTATTTCCGGCTCCGGCACCACGCTGCAAAACCTGGCCGATTTGGCACAGTGCGGAGAATTGCCTATTTCCATCGCCTGTGTTATTTCCAGCCGGAATGATGCTTATGGATTAACCAGAGCGGCCGCGCTGAACATTCCCGCCCATGTGGTGCCGCGCCGGAGTTGCCTTGATCTGGACGATTTTTCCACCCGGATCTACGATCTGTTAAAAACCTACACGCCAGACCTGATCTGCCTGGCGGGATTCTTAAGCCTGTGGAAGATACCACCGGAATACCAATGGCGAACGCTGAACATCCACCCCGCCCTTTTGCCCAAATTCGGCGGGCGCTCCATGCACGGCTTGCACGTACATGAAGCGGTTATTCAGGCCGGCGAGACCCAGTCCGGCTGCACGGTTCACTTTGCCGACAACCAGTACGACCACGGCCCGATTATTCTCCAGCGTACCTGTCCCGTCTTGCCCGACGATACCCCGCAAACACTGGCGGCGCGGGTGTTTGATCTGGAATGTCGGGCCTATCCCCAAGCCATTCAATTGTGGGTAAACGGACGCCTGACGATTGCGGCCAATGGGCAGGTTCGCGTGAAATAACCGGATGCTTACCAGTCCGCCAGTTCGCCCAGCAGTTCTTCCACCAGATCCTTGATGGTCACCAGACCGACGGCTTTGCCGTTGCGGTTGACCACCACGGCGATGGTTTGCCGGGCCTTTTGCATCAGCGTCAGCGAGGAGCGTACCGATTGATCCGGCAGCAGGGTAATAATCCGGTCCAGATTGGCCTGAAGTGAAAAGCTCGGCCACTCCGCTAAGATATCCACCACGTTCACCACACCCAGCACTTCGTCGGCGGAATGACCCAGCACGGGCAGACGCGAATGGTTATAGCGGCGGGCAATAGCCTCAAAACCCTTGGCACTGATCCCCACCGGCACACCGATCACCCGGTTCCACGGGATCATCACTTCGCGCACCGCAATATGGGCCATGTGCAACGACCGGGAAATGAGTTCCTGCTGCGCGTCGCTGATCAGACCGCTGGCGGTGCTTTCCTGAGCGATGCGCAGCAGGCGATGTGGAGGCGAACCATTTTCCATGGGGTCACTCTTACCGCGCAGCACGCCCAGGGAAGCCGCGCCGAGCCAGCGTACCAGCGGCAAAACCGGAATCACCGTGATGACCGCCATGGACCAGCGAATGGGCCGCACCAGATGGTAGGTCCAGCGGTCGGTATAGCTGTAAAATAAATCTTTGGGCACGATTTCCGCAAAGATCAGCATCAACGGCGCAATGACAATGCCGGATAAAATGGTTTCGGCCGCAGTGCCAAGACGATCTCTTTCCATCAACATGGTAATCGCGGCAGACACCATGTAATTGGACATATTCTGCCAAATCAGCAGGCCGCCGAGAATATTACCGGGATCTTCCATCCAGCGGGAAATTTGCAGTGCGGCGGCATCTTTTTGATAACAGCGCAATTGCAGCCGTAAACGTGAAAGCGCGTAAAGCCCGGTTTCCAGACCGCTAAACAAAATAGAGCCAATCAGCCCCAACACTCCCAAGACCAACCAAAAAGCCTCGGCCAGTCCAGGCGGAGGAGTCCACACTAAAAGCACCTCTTCAGCCATGTTTGACCTCCTCCTGCGACTTGTTGGCGGCCTGGCCGGAATCCGGCTCTGCGTCGGCATGGGGTAACGGGCGTTCCCGCAATTCAATCAGGACGGTTTCAATCCGCGGGCCACGCATGGTTTCCACGGTCATCTTCAAATGATTGATGGCTATGGAATCACCGACCTGGGGAATTCTTTTCAACACGGCACAAATCAGTCCGGCCACCGTTGAGGCGTGCAAATGTTGCACCTGTGCGCCAAAAATATCCGACCATTGCACCAACGACAGATTACCCGAGGCCCGCCATTGATCTGGTGCCAGAGGCTCCAAGGCTCGATCCGCGGCGTCGCCAGTATCAGAAATATCACCAATCAGTTGCTCCACCACATCTTCCAGCGATACCAGGCCCGCCACACCGCCGAATTCATCCACCACGATTGCCATCTGAAAACTGCTTTCCCGGAACATGGTCAGGAGCTTATCGAGCGTCTGACTCATGGGCGTAAAACGTACCGGCTGTACCAGGCTGCGCAGCGCCGTCGGCGTTACCGGTCGTTCCAGTAAAAATGTTTTGGCGCGAATGACGCCCAGTATGTTGTCGATTTGCCGGTCATACACCGGAATTTTGGATAGACCGGTGCGCCGAAACATATCCAGCAGATCGGTGATGGGCTTATGAATTTCAAAAGCTGTCATGGCCACCCGCGGCACCATGACATTGCGAACCTTGATTTCACGCAGGCGAACCACCTGCTGCAGAAGCTGGTTTTCCGACCGGTCGATGATGCCCTGACGCTCGGACATGCTCAAAAGCCGGCGGAATTCATCGAGCGTAAACGTGCCCGCCCCGCTTGGCCGATCAATGAGTCTATGAACCGGCGTAATCACCGCACCTTGAATCAAACCAACGGCCGGTGCGACCATACGCATGACGGTCGCCAATGGACCGGCCACCAGTGGTGCCAGCCGCCGGTTAAAGGTTCGCCCCAGAATCTTGGGCATGACCTCCCCAAAATAGGCCACCAGAATCACGGGAGCCAGCGCCAGAATAACCACCGCCACGTGACCAAACACCAAGTTGATATTACGCAGCAACATCGTGCTGAGCACAAAAAAGAGGATGGTGCACAACATGTTAGCCAGTAAAATAGTGACCAGCAGGGGCCGACTCTGCTGGCGCAGCTTGGCGACCAAGACTTCCCGGCGATTGGCGTGGGATTTCAGTTGATGCAGGTCATGGCGACTTAAGGAAAAAAGAGCCGTCTCGCTTAAAGCGAAAAATGCCGCCAGCCCCATCAACAGGAACATTGGTATCAGGAGGTCCAGATTGGCCACAATAAAAGATAGCATGTCGGCATCTTATCCGCTGGACCGCCAAAACTCCCGCTGCGGCCAGGCCCATTGGCCCCATGGCACCTCAGACTGGCACGGCAGATCAGTTCCGCTACCGTGCCCCCCAAAGCCGCAGGGGCGGCGAAACCAAGTCTTGGGCACCTTGGGCATCACCGGCCTGGCCCTGACGCTGTGGATGATTATCGCGGGCTGTTCCGTCACACGCAAACCGTCTCCGGGCGCAACGCTTGCCACCCGGCGGTCCCGACAGATCGCCCGACTTGTTCATCGCCTGGACAATTGCGCCGTTTCCAACCAGGCCCGCCAGCGGGCTGACCGTAGCCTCGCCATGCTGCTGGGTGCCCAATCTCCGATTCGGTTGGCCGCCTTGACTTATATTCTGCACACCACCGGCCAAAGCTCCGCCATGCGCATTTACGCCCTGCAACAAATCTTCACCGCCAATCGCACACTTGCTGCGGCCCTGCTCAAAAAATACTTGCCTACCTGGCAGCAATGGCCCGTGCTCTTTTATGCCGGTAAAGTCTGTGCGCAATGCCATGATCCTCGGCTTGTTGGCCCCTTAATTCTTTCTCTGAACAGACCAGCAGTGCGTTATCAACTGTCCCAGCGCCCGGAAGCCGTGGCCATCAGAGATATCACCGGCCAGTCGCTGCGTCAGGTTCTGACCGGGACGCTTTTGCAGCCGGGGTCAATGGAAGTTCGCATTGCGGCGCTGGCCTTGCTACGCCAGGAAAAAGGGCCGGCCTTTGTGCGCCAGTTCCTGCAGCACGCCGCCGGTGACGATCCGATGATTTCCGCTATGCAATGGTGGATCCGCCATTACCGCCATGTGAGCGTATCCACCACGGAGATACTTTGGACGCAGGAATTATACGTTGAAAAACGCTCTCCCATGATGATCCGATGCGCCGGCAATTGGCGGCAACTGCGCGGATATGTCCGTCGCCATACGCTGACCCCCGCACAAGCCTACATGCTGGCTCATTTACACGTTACCCCTGCAGACATTACGCGCAGCGGTTTGCTGCAAGCTATTGCCGCGGAATTGCGCCACCAAAAACATCTGCGCCGCCCCCGGCCCTATCCACACGCCCCCGGTTATCCCAATCCCTCGCTGCAATCCAACGCCCCGCGCCTTACCCTGCTCGATATGATACTACTGCAAGACATGCTATGCGGCCTATCCCATTCCGCTTTTCGACAAATGGTTTATCGTGACGGTTTACGTTCGATGCATAACCATGCCAGCGAAACGGGCGGCCTGATCTGTTATGCTCACATCCCTGCGGGCTTGGCATTCACCACTCCGCGTACTGCGGAAAAATCCCTGACCCTTCATATTTTCCCGCCCTTGCTGAATCGAGACAGCGGTGTATACGTTTCCAGTCCCATGCTGCTGGCGGCCACGGTGCATGCGCTGGCCGAATTTATCTTCCATTTTCAGCATGTGCATAATGCCCGATATGTCGGGCCGGCCGTGGGAGATTTGGCTTACGTTCGGCGGACGCGTTGTGCAGTCGTCATTTTTACCAGTGTTGCCCGCCGAGCCTTTGATGCCACGCTGGACTTGCCCAATGGTGCCGTGGTGGATCTGGGAATTTTCCATGTACACAGCCCGGCGATGCCCAGCGGCGGCTGAATATGCTAAAATAAATGCAGCGGGCCAGCGTTACCGCTTATCTTGGAGGTACCCTGTGCAGAAAAGAATTCAACACTCCATAAAAGCGCTGCTGCTTGCGGCAGTGTTGTTATTCGTTGTTGCGGTTGCCCCTTGCAACGCCTTGGCCTCCCCGCTAAACAAAAACAAGGAGCCATCGTTTGCGGTGCTGCCGTTCATCGGCCAAGGCCCGGCGGCCCAGCGTCTGGCCCGGCGGATGCGTTTTGCCGTGGCCAAAAAAATGTCCCGTAACGGCCATGTGAAGCGCATCAGCGATCATAATGTCACCATGATGATCTCCGCCCTGCAGCTTTCATGGGCCGAGCCGTTTGATAAGTCACAGGTGCCTCAGGTTGTTAAGGCTTTGGGCGTAGATGGAGCCATCATGGGCTACGTGCGGGGAAGAAAGCTCACCTTGGTGCTGTATAAGGGACCGAAAATTACCAAAAGCTGTTCCGCGGTTATTCCGGGCAGCGCTACCAGCCCACGGCTGACCGTGGAAGGTCTTCTGACGCGCCTGGACGAAGTTCAATTTCACCACGTGTCGTCGCAACAGGCGGACCTGAATAACCCGGTGCTGGCGGCGCGTTTTAAGCAGCGGCCCAATCTGGTTAGCGATGGCAGCTTTACCGCCGCAGCCCACACACCGTCGCACCTGACCAAAATGTGGGAAGGATTTCTCGCGGCCCGGGTTTTCCATCCAAAACTACTTTCTGCCGCATCGGCCCGTCACCTGCCCAACAATGCGATTGCCATCGTACCGACATCCGTGGCGGTTCCGCACGGCCCCAGGGGCTATTGCCTTATGATGCACGTTGGCCCCGGCGTTGCGGTCAACAACGGCTTGGCGGTGGAGAGCTACTGGATTCCGGTGCACAATGGGTGGCATTATCGCTTTTCCTGCTGGTATCACAGCACAGCACCCCGGGTACGGATATTCCTCAAAGGCTTTTCCTATCAACCGGATCAATTCAGCAATTCCAAAAGCCTGGCCAGCCAGCGATTTGAACGTTACCGCGCGGAACTTTTGCCGGTCGCAGGCAATCACGGGTGGGATCGGGAGGTGATGGACTTTACGCCTTCCACCGAGGGTAAAAAGCATCACATTCAGTGGATGCGGATTGATTTTTTTATCTACCTGCAACCCGGGGAAGCATTTTTCCGAGACGTACAACTGAAGTATATTGGGCGACCCCGATAGATTTGGTCCGGCGGTTTGCAGTCGGCACGCGGTACCGTCAGGATCGGGCGTCCGGAGGTGTGGGAGGCGGGGGAGAAATCATCTGGGCCTGATCGGCCCGTGCCGCCATCAGCTCTAAGACCGCAGGCAGGTTTTCATAAAGGGTACCGTCCAGAACCGCATTTTTCTCTTGATTTTCAGAGCTTGTATAAGTGATCCGCACAAAGCCCTTGCTATGCCAGCGAACATTGTCTATCACCTTGATCTTTGGCCAGGGAATCACCTGCCCGCCAGCGAGGATCAACCCGGTTTCATCAGCCTGAATCTTGCGATTCCGAACGCGCTGGTACCAGAACAATCCCAACAGCGCCACAATACCCACGCCCAAAACAATCCACCGCTGATTGTAAATATCAGTAATAGTGTGATATTGTGAAAAATGATATTTATAGGCCAATTTATCGAAACCAATAAAATTATTGCCGCCATCCAATGCCCGGACGATGGCCTTATCCTCCCGAGAAGGAGGCTTGCCGGGGGTGATAAGATTTTTGCTGCCCATCAACTGCCGGGTCGTAGCCTGATGCCAGCCCGGCCACGTAAGAGCTATTTTTCGCGCGTCCCGACCAACCCCTTGTAATCCAGGCTGTTGCATTGTTTTATACACTGCGTTGTCGGCCGCCGGCCAGCCATACCAGCCGTCGTAAGCAAACCATGCCGCAACCAAGACGCAAATCACCGCCAACACCAGCGGCCGGCGCTTTTCCCAAGTGCTGATCGGTGCCACAATCGCCATGTGAATGTCTCCAATTTTGCTGGTGCTCCTCTGCGGAGCCATCGCCCGTAGGAATTCAGCGCCATGCCGGCGGCCCAAAATTACGCTGGAAAACCGCTTCCCAAAACCACTGCTTGATATATCGTGGAAAGCTTCCATCTCCCACCGGATGCGTCGGAATCCGTGGCACCTGTGAGGAATGCATTAAGCCCCATTCGATAAAGCTCGCGGTTTCATGAAGCATCTCCTGCCGCCACTCTTCGTAACTCTGTATTTGCCGCATATCGCTCTGCCGTCTTCAACCAAAGTCTTCAGGCTGCCATCTGATAATGGCTCAATTATAGCGGTGGCGATCAAAAAATAACAATGTCCACTCCGACAGCGGGATTGGCAATGCAGCCGGACCAGTGTGGCATGTTCATGACGTATCGGTACACGTTGATAATTTTTTTCGGGGTCTTCGGGCAATCGAGTGGGTAAAAATACACATTTTTGGGAACATTCCGCACACATATAGAATGTGTTATAATTCTATGTGTGGCAAGTTGG
>JABEVA010000144.1 GCA_013044065.1 Phycisphaerae bacterium | reverse complement strand
CGATATACTTTAACAGAAGATGAGTGCCGACGTGAACCGTGGTCAGGTTCTCGATGGCGTGTTTCCACGAAAGTGGTTGTTGTAAACGCAGCGCGCTGGTTATAATACAGTTGCGTTTGTCGCTGTTGTGGCTTTTTTTGCCGGTCTCCGGTATTGAGGTTCGAATGGATGTAACCCTGGTAATTTTCAAGGAAAATGGCCAACGCGTGGAATTTCCAGTGCATAAGGAAACGGTTACCATTGGCCGGGCGCTGGATTGTGATCTGCAGATACCGTTGCCATCGGTATCGCGGCGGCATTGTGAATTGCGTGTGGAAGGCGATACCGTGTTGCTCAAAGATAGCGGCAGTTCCAACGGAACGTACCATAACAGTGATCGGATGACGGGGGAAATAGCGGTGTCGGCGGGCGATCATATTCGAGTGGGTCCGGTAACCTTTACCGTGGTGATCAACGAGGAGCCTGCGCATATCAAACCCGTACGCACCATTTTAGGTGATCTGGCGGTGGAACCGGTACGTACCATGGAGGAAGCAAAACAGGAAAACGGTACGGTGGATATCTCCGTGGCGGATGAAGGACACGACGAAGCGGCGGCTTCGCCGGCCAATGCGGTGATTGAGCAGGATGATCCGTTGAAGGCGCTGGAAGCCCTGGCCCGGGAAAAAGCCAAAAAATAATGATGTGTCATGAACGAACAACGTCAAGTTCTCCAAACCGCGGGTGTGGCGCTGGCGCTGTTTGGATTGCTGGTGTGGTGCCGCGGTTGCCCAGCCGCAGCGCTGGCCGGAGCGACGCCATCGGGCCATCTGGTCGTTGACCAAAAATCCGCCACCCCAACCGGGTCGGAACAACTCAATTTCAGATCCGCCGTGGCCATGCTGGCCTCAGATCGGTGGTCCGTGCGATCGCGGGCGCAGAGCTTTTTAATGCTGGAAAGCCCGTCGCGACTGCCCGCGGTGTTGCATGATCTACGGCGGGCCCGCAGCGCCGAACAAGCCAATCGGCTGTTGAAAGTGGCGTTACAACTCTATCTGATGGCGCAGACACCCGTCTTGGGCGGCCCGGTGCCATTTCTCGGGGTGCAGTACGCCATGGAGCCGGTGACGGTGCGATTGCGGGGTCGCCATACCGTGTGCGAAGCGGCGCTGGTGATGGGGGTTTTGCCGGGCTTTCCCGCGGCAGCAGCGCTGCATACCACGGATCTAATCATCGGAATCAATGGGCGGATTTTTCCGCTCTGGACGACGGCCAATGATTTTCGTCGACAAATTCAGGCTTTAAAGCCCGGAGACGTGGTGCGGCTAAGGGTTCTTCGAGGCATTGCGGTGATGTCGTTGGCGGTGCGGTTGGTGGGCGTGGGGCAAGATGCCGGTCAGCTTGGTGCCATGCTGTTGAGACGTCAAGCGGCCGCTGCGGAATTTATTGCCCAGGATGGGCGTTAGTGCTGTGCCCCGGCGTGGCTGTGGGGGCAATCAAAGACGGGGAGTCGGGAGTCAACGAGCACGCTGCGCGGGTGAAGGGCCTTCGGGCAGCCTTGGCGGAGCCGGTGTTTCGCGGGACGGGACATGAGGCGGATTTTTGGCACGGCCTGCATTGCTCTGAGCTTGGAACAACATTATCGGCCTTGATTTGCCGCGTGTCTGATAAAACCATAAAGATTGCGTAAGATGATGCGACAACTTAGGTTCCATGGTACAATTTGTAGGGGTATTGGCTCTCTGGCGGGCTGTTGTGCGGTCAAACCAACCCGTCAAAAGTTGGATTTTCAGACGTGCCAAAGGGCCGGTAAGCCGATATTACACCACGGCTGAAGTGGTAACGTCAGTGAAGGGTCTCTATGTCGCCAAAGCGTATTGCATTTGTAAAGAAAGCTCTCGTGGTAGGTTTGTGTGCTGGCGCATTTACGGCTGTGTCACCCGCGATGGCGCAGCAACATGCGGCATCCAAAGCCATCCTGGTGGGCCAACTGATTAATGATGCCCGGGCGGCCGGACGTAATGTTTCCGTGCCCACGCCCTTGGCAGCCGGCGAAGCGTTGACCCTGCTGAACATGGCCCAGAGGTTGGATCCCAATTCCCCGACCGTTTTGCGGTTGCGGGCGGATGCCGCCGAGGCGCTGCACGATTATCCCGTGGCTCAAAAAAGTTTGTTATTGATGGTGGCCCTGGATCCGAAAAATCTGGTGGCTCAGGTGCGTTTTATTGATGATCTGGCGGCCTCGCGGCAAACGGTGCAGCAGCGGCTGAAGGTGTATATGACGGCGCTGGATGGCCGGAACTTGAATCCGCAGGTGGCCAGTGCCATTGCCCTGCGGGCGTCCCGGTTGCTCGCATCGCAGGCCCGGCGGTCCGCGGCCTGGAAAATGCTGCAGTTGGCGGTGAAGTTTAATCCGGCCAATCTGGCGGCGCTGCAGGACATGGCAGCGGAGATGGTTCGTAAACACGTTAGTCCGCAGCGGCAACTGAAGGTTCTGTTGCAGGTGCTGCATGCCGATCCGTACCAGCCGACGGTTATCGCCACCGTGGGCCGATTGCTGGCCCAGGCCGGCGATTACCATTTGGCCGCCAACTGGATCGATGCAGCTATCGGGCAATATCAAAGAGCAGATATTCCCATCAGTTCTGAGGTGTCCCTGGCTTTGGCACAGGATTGGGCGATTGCGGGCGAATATCCGCAGTTCGACGCGTTTTCGCGGGAATTGCTGGCGATGAAAAACGCTTCAACCCATTTGCTGATGTTGGCCCTTGCGGCGCACAGTCAAGGGCGTCCCGTGGATAGTCCCGGTGGTGTGGAATTGCTCAGGCGGCTGCAATCCCGGTTGACGGGGATGGCCAAAACTCAGCGGCAGGTTGCGGAATTATCGGCCGATAAAATTTGGCTGGATCTGTATTATGGCACCACGGTGCCGACGGATATCGCCGGGCGGATTGCCGCCTGGCATAAATTGGCACCCACGAGTCAAGGGATGTACCAGCGGATGATAGGCTGGCAACTCCTGCGGGCAAAGAAATACCATCCGGCCCGGATCGCTTTGCAGGCGGCCGGCCAGGATCCGTACGCACGTATTGGCTTGGCGTGGTTGGCGCAGCGGCAGGGGAATCTCGCCAGGGCGCGATTTATCCTGCAAAAGCTATGGAATCATCCACCTTCCAGTCTGATGGCGCTGGATGTGGCGCAGGCAGCCCGCCAAATGCACGTGAAGTTGCGGCGCAGCGTTGCCGGTGAGTCTCTGGCGGCGCTGGTTGAAGACTATCCTTCGCATATTCTCAATGCCGTTGATCATCCATCGCGGGTGGTTCTGGTGACGACAAGCTGGTCGCACCGCATGGTCGACTATGGCGAGCCGCTTTATCTGAAGGTTCATTTTTTCAATGCCACGGGCCATACGCTGGCGGTGGGGCCTGGTACGGCCGTGACCACCGCGGTGGCGTTGGCCGGCCAGATAGACGGACTCCACACCGTCAATCTGGGGGTGTATGCGGTCGATGAAAATCCGCAGGTGATGCAATTGGGAGGTCAATCCACGCTGACCGTGCGTTACCGCGTGGATCAGGGGCCGCTGATGAATTTAGTCTGGACCAATCCGAGTTCACTCATCGGCGGTAACATTGAGGTTATCACCAATCCGGTGGCGGACCACCAGCAGATGGCACCCGGACTTGGTGGACAGGAACTTTCCGCCGGCTATTTCAATATCCGGGGCTTCTGCGGCAATTCGCTAAGCGAATTTGCACGTGTCGTTCGGGAATTGCCGACGTTGACCGGACAAAAGGCCATGTTGGCCGCGGGAGTGCTGGTGGTGGAACTGCCTCGCTTGAAGCAGATGGCCGCAGCCGCAGGGCCTCAAGCGTCCGCGGCAGGCTCGGTGCCCACGCCGGCCAAGCTCCGCAGGCTGGCCACATCGGCTTTACTCGAGGCACTAGCGCAGCCCGAGAATTCGTTGGTACAGGCGTGGATTGTGCGACAAGCACCTTTGACCGGATTGCCGACCAAATTACAACAAGCGATATTGGCTCTCAAGTCCAATTCTCATCCGCTGATTCGTATGATGTGTTACCGCTGGATGGTGCTCAAGGCCGAGTTGGCCCGCACCACCGGTCCCGGCACGGCCATTGCCCACACCCTGGCGCTACTGGCCCGGAGCGATTCAAGCAAGCTTGCGGCCGAGTGGGCGGATTTGCTTTCACAACAGGCGACCATTAAGCCGCCCAAGGCTCCGGCGACGACCCAAGCCACCAAAGATTCCGGTCCGAGTTCGGAATCAGCGGCTGATTTGAATGGCACGCTGGCTGCGCCGTAAAGGTGTTTTAACGTATGCGCAGCAATTGGGCCGGAGCCACACCGATCCGCGGTAAGTGTTCGCGGACATCCCTGAGCCAGCGTTGTCCATCCTGGTAATAACCGGCGGTAGCAGCCAGTGATGGGATGCGCAGTTGAAACCAGTGATTCAAATCGTTCATCAGAACTTCGCGTAGATATTTGCAGACCATACTGGCCAGGGCGGTGGCCAAGCAGGCCGATTCGGCTTTGGGCGCAAAATAAATTGTGGCTTGTTTGGCGGCGTTAGTAAGTACATATCCGCTGTAGAGCTTCGATTCGCCGAGAACCTTAATACGTGCTTCGGGGAAGCTTTCAAAAAGAAGGTCAAGGTAATGGTCGCGGCCGCCCTGTTTATCAATAATAACCAGCAAGCTTTCGGCCGCGAATTCGTGGTATAGATGGGCCAGATGGGCGAAGGTTGCACCGATCAGCACGGAAGCTTTGTTATTGGTGATACCGATAAGGCGGTTGAATTCCTGTTCCGTAATAACCCTCGTGCGCAGCGCCACCGGCGTAATGTCGGCGGAGTACAAGGTGCGGGCGAGAAAATTCGCGGAAGGACCGATGGCGGCGGAGCCGAACCGCGGCAAAGCTCCGTCGGCCTGATACCACCGCTGCGCAAAAACCGGATCCGGCACCTGGCCAAGCGAGAGCAGGAGTTGTTGGAGTGTGACGGCGGACGGCGGACCTGACGGCGGGGAATTCGACGGGGG
>JABEVA010000143.1 GCA_013044065.1 Phycisphaerae bacterium | reverse complement strand
TTCGCCACCATCGACGAGCCCCAAAATCCTGTCGCTTATCGTTCCCATGGCTAAACAGGCTCTGGTAAAAAGTTCTATTGGTGTCCTGTCGCCCCGATTTTTTCGCCTGCGGGCGAAAAAAATAGAGCTGCAGAATTTAGAACAGGGGATCAGGAGAGCACATGTATCTGGGCCATAAGATGGGCTGCCGCCGAAACGAGCCAACCCCACCTGCGGTCATCTGTTCACCTGTTCACCTGTTCAAGGTCATTTTTGCCAAAGGCAAAGATGGAGTTGCCAGCCCGGCCCCCAAAACCGACTTGATAGAGGAATAGCCTGTGGCCTTCATGTTTGACAACCTTGACGTTTACCAGAAGGCAATTAATCTCGCTGATCAGATACTTGTTGCAACCGCCCAATTTCCGCGGGGCTTCCATTTTCTCTCCGCTGAGTTCAATAGAGCCAGTGTTTCCATCGCCACAAATCTGGCGCAAGGCAATAGGCGGTTCACCAAGGCCGATCACAAAAACCCTTTTACGATCGCCCGCGGCTCGGCACAGTGCCAACCAACCTGTCCCAATCCTGTTCGGCCCAGCGTTTGCTATAAAGCTGGAAACGGTCCGGTGGTGTCGCGGAAGTAGTGGCAAATGGCTGGCGGCGCGTTTTGGCAGGAGATCGCGGTTATTTTCGCGCAGCATCGAAGGCCACGGCGTGGAGAAGAAAATAGCCCCGGCGTGTTAGACGTCGATTTTTTGCGGCGTCACAATATGCGCTGTCAATTCCTCTTCACTCGCCCAGCCAGTGAAATAGAAGCGTATCATCTCCATGGTGCACAACGTTGGCTTGCGGTGCGGCTTGCAGGCGATTTTAATCAACCGCAACGGCACTCGTATCTCCACACGTTTCCTGTCGGACCCCAGCCACACGACCTGATCGGAGGTAATCCCGGCCGCCCGGGCTTGGTCAGAAAGCGGGCGGTCTTCCACCACCTCGTATCCCTGGACCATCCGACCGACCAGCTTAGCCAGGGCGGTGAGTTCCGTACCATCCACGGCGGTGATAATCCCCGGCAACTGGTCCAGGCGTTTATCGTGGGGTAAAGGCCGGATCTGCCGCCGCAACGCGGCGCATGGCCAAGCGCACCGCACTTGGGCCGGACCAGGGCACAGAGTCACTACAAATTGGATGACACAATGGTAGCGACTTTCATCGGGACGGCCGCGCTATCCGCCCCACCACCGAGGGTGCCCCCCCATCGTCGGCTACGAAATGTGCGGGGTGGAAATGATGGCCAAGCGAAAACGCCGCGGCTAGGAGCCTGCCCGAGTAATGCCTTTTTGGGCAAAAACGTGGACGAAGAATGGTCATAACAGCGTAAAAGCGCCGGTTTTGGGGAGGATTTTCCGCGAAAATCGCTTACTCGGACAGGCTCCTGGAGGAACCCAGCCGGCCACGGGCGGCAGAGGTACGGGCCTGCCAAGGCGGCAGACACAGAGAACCTGGAAGACCGAATTTGGCAGCAGAAAGTAGCGACGCAGCGGCTGGATTAGGATTAGACAATAATTTTGTAAGTAATTGTAAAATTAGATGATACATCGACAAAACAAATCCATAAAATCATGCGGTATGGCCTTTGCTTAAGTGCTAACCGGAAATTCGCTGCAAACGTACTGGCGCCTGCAGCGGCCTTGAGATGATGAAAATGGCTCCGACATCAAGACTTAACGTGCTGCTGACTTACCCGCCATCGCGGGTGCAGTATCGCCATGGCATCCTGGAATGGCCGGAGATGGTTTCGCGTATGTTGGAACCTATGCAGGTTAAAACCTTTGTGGCCACCAGCGGGCACCAAGCTTTGGACTTGGTGGAACACCATGCCATGCATGTTGCGGTGCTGGATGCGGGCTTGGCCGGAGAAAACGAGGGTTCAGGCCTTGGCGCGATGACGGTTATGCGGTTGATTCGGCGGTTGGGAGCAGGTGGGCACCGCACCATCATGGATGTCAACATCGGCGATCCGCCGCCCCACCGTTGGCACCAGCCTGACGTGGAACGTGCCGCCAACACGGGGCGACGAATTCCCGTCACAGGACCGTCCGGCAAGCCGGCTGCCCCCAATCAAAATCAGCCGGAGATAACCGGGCCGTTGGTAATTTTGCTTGCTCCGCCGGGGAGTGATCAATTGATGCACGAGGCGTTGGAATGGAATGTTTTTTCAATTGTGCCTGAACCTCTGGATGTCAATGGGCTCTTGACGGTGATGGCGCGGGCTTTGGAGAGATTTTACGACAATCATTGGCCCACATAATCGGTAAGCCGTCCGGGCAGTGGCGTGTGGGCACAAATTTTGGTGTGACAAGAGTTCGTTGGTGAACTTGATATGGTTAGTGCCGTTTTCTTTAAGGAGATAATTTATGGCAACCAACTTTCGTCCTCTCGGAGATAAAATTGTACTCAAACGTATGGAGGCTGAGGCTGTAACCAAAAGCGGCATTGTACTGCCCGAAACAGCCAAGGAAAAACCGAAGCGTGGCAAGGTGCTGGCAATCGGCGAAGGCAAACTGCTGGACAATGGCCAGCGTGCGAAATTCCAGGTGAAAAAAGGCGATGAAGTGATTTTCGCCAGCTATGCCGGCACCGAAGTCAAGGTCAATGGCGAGGAATTGTTAATCCTAAGTGAGGACGAAGTTCTAGCCATCATTGAATAACGTGCGCAGAATGTCTGTGAACGAAACCCCCAGTGTCATCATGTAATGTAACTTTTTTTTGGAGAAATACCCATGGCAGCTAAAATGATTGAATTTGATACCCAGGCCCGTGAAGCCATTCGCCGAGGCGTACATACCTTGGCTAAAGCCGTTAAGGTTACGCTTGGGCCATCCGGCCGCAACGTGGTCATCGAAAAATCCTTCGGCAGTCCAACGGTCACCAAAGATGGTGTCACCGTAGCCAAGGAAATCGAACTGGAAGACGCGTTTGAAAACCTGGGCGCGCAACTGGTAAAAGAAGTCGCCAGCAAAACCAGCACAGTGGCCGGCGACGGCACCACCACAGCCACGGTCTACGCCGAGGCCATTTATGACGAAGGTTTGCGTAATGTCACCGCGGGTGCCAACCCGACGCAACTGAAACGCGGCATTGAAAAAGCGGTTGAAGCGGTGCTGGGGCATCTGAAAGCGATTTCCAACAAAGTGGAAAATTCCAAGCAGATTGCCCAGGTAGGTACCAGTTCGGCCAATCAGGATTCGCAAATAGGCCAGATGATTGCCGATGCGATGGACAAGGTCGGCAAAGATGGCGTGATCACCGTGGAAGAAGGCAAAGGCCTGGAAACCACGGTGGATCTCGTGGAAGGCTTGCAGTTTGACAAAGGCTACATCAGTCCGCATTTTGCCGACCCTCAGACGATGGAAGCAACCTTTGAAGATTGCTACATTTTAATCCATGAAAAGAAGATCAGTGCGATTAAAGACCTCCTGCCGATCTTGGGCAAGGTGGCCGAGGCCGGCAAGGCACTTTTGATTATCGCCGAAGATATTGAAGGCGAAGCCTTGGCCACACTGGTGGTCAACAAACTTCGCGGCACGCTGAAAGTGGTGGCCGTGAAGGCTCCGGGCTTTGGTGATCGTCGCAAAGCCATGCTGGAAGACATCGCTATTGTCACCGGCGGCAAGGCCATCTTTGAGGAACTCGGGATTTCTGTGGAAACACTGGAACTCAAGGATTTGGGCCGAGCCAAGCAGGTTCGCGTGGAAAAGGAAGCCACAACGCTGATTCAAGGTGCCGGCAAGAGCGAACAGATCAAAGGCCGCATCGAGCAGATCAAGAATGAAATTGATCGCACCACCAGCGACTATGACCGCGAGAAGCTTCAGGAGCGGCTGGCCAAACTGGCCGGCGGCGTAGCTCTGATCAAAGTGGGCTCTCCCACCGAAGCGGCCATGAAAGAAAAGAAAGCTCGCGTGGAAGATGCCCTTCATGCCTGCCGGGCTGCGGTGGAAGAAGGCATTTTACCCGGTGGCGGAGTCAGCGTGCTGCGGGCGTTGCCCTCCATTGATAAGCTTAAGCTTGATGGCGACGAGAAAATCGGCGCTGATATTGTCAAGCGGGCCTTGTACGCGCCGATTCGGCAAATTGCCGAAAACGCGGGCGTCGATGGCAGCATTGTGGCCCAGAAAGTGCTGGAAAACAAAGATGTCAACTTCGGCTTTAATGCCCTGACCCATGAATATGGCGACATGCTGAAGATGGGCGTTATTGTGCCGACCAAGGTGGAACGCACCGCACTGACCAACGCGGCTTCCATCGCCAGCCTGCTGCTTACCACGGACGCCATCATCAGCGAAATGCCCAAGAAGGAAGATAAAAAGGGCGCAGCCGATGCCGGTGGCGAAGACTATTAATTGAAAACGGATCCTGCACGATAAATCGGGCGGGGGCGACGTGAAATTTCAGGCCCGCAAGGTACAAGCCTCGCGGGCCTTTTTTATTGCTTCTGATAGAACAACAGTCGACTTTGTCGTGGCTGGTCGATCTGGATGGGCAAGCCCGTAGCGGCAAGCATTTCGCCGGCCACGCTTGTTCGTTGGCCGCTGTCGGCATCTTCCAGCACGTATTGCGACTCGGGGTTCAGGCCGCGCAGGGGAAAAACAGCCTGGGTGAACGGACTGGTGGCCGGGCGAAAAATCAAAATCAATCCCGCATGGAGATCCCGCCGGTGAAACTGATACGCCAGCCAGGTGTCGGGGAAAAGTGCGCCCCGGGTCAGCGGGTAAAAATCGCCATAGTAAAAAGGCCGGCCCCGGCGGTGGTCGGCCATCATTTTTTTATGCCATTCCCACGGGTAATCGGCTTCGCCGAATCTTGACATTCCAAACTCACCTAACGAGAAAACAATTCCCGCCGAAAGTGCCGAACGAAATTGATACGTGTCGCCAGGTTTGGCGAAGGGGCTGGTGGCGCTTAGCGGAACCCAGTGCGCCAGTCCATAAGACTGTATCTGCGAACCCTCTGCTTTGATATTGGGCCGGCAATTGTAGTCGCTGCGCCAGAGGGGAATACTGCGGCTCATGGCTTCGATTTCAATCCGGCGACCGCCGCTGGCGCAGTTGTCGATCAGCAGTCGCGGATGACGGCGGCGCAATTCGTCCCAAAAAGCGTACAGCCCTTCCACAAAACGAATTTCGGTAATGCCGCGGCGGTCCGGCGCGTCATGATTTTTGAATGCCTCAAGAGTGCTGCCATAATTAAAATCTTCACGGTAGCAGTCGATACCGTTTTCCCGAATCAACGCGGAGACAGTTTCAATGGCCCACTCAAGGGCGGCGGGACAGCCTAAATTTAAAAGCATACTTGCTTCCGGTGACGGGGCGTTTCCGGTGTCGGTAAGAAACCATTCAGGATGTTCCCGGACAACCGGGGCTGCATATCTGGCCCGTTCGGGTTCAATCCATAGCAGAAATTTCATTCCCGCCTGATGGGCGGCGTCGCTGATGGGGCCTAGTCCCGCAGGGTGATATTTTTTGTTTACACGCCAATCGCCGACGTTTGCGCTCCAGTCGCCGCTGAACACGTCCGGGCATGGTTTGGTCGACGTGCCGTACCAGCCGGCATCCACCCAGTAGTAATCGTACGGCAGCTTGCGCTGCTGAATAAGCCGGATGGTTTCAAGATGCTCGGCAGTGGGTGTGCCGCCCCAAGACCCATTGCAGATGGGTGCTTCCACCGGCTTTCCGTCGCTCTGTGGCGTATGATGGGCCAAAACGAACTGTCGCAATATGTTATGACCATGAATAGCCTCGCCCTTCCAGTAAAGCAGGAGAATTTTTGGCGAGCGAATGGTCTCGCCCGGACGAAGCCGCAGGTTGAGAAATTCCATGCCCGCCCGCACGCGGAAGTTATTGCTGCCGCACGGATCGAAGTCCGCCTGCCATTGGCCACTCCAACCCAAACCGATAATGATGCCCTCCGTTCCGGTCTGCAGGTTGAAAAATGGCAGCCAATCCACCGAAGGCCGCCCTTCTGTTCCGGCGTTCATGCGGATGGCTGGGCCGGCTATCTCTTGCGACACAAAAAGGAAATCATCAACCTTGGCATCGGAACCGCGGGAGCGGTGTAACACGGGAATGGCCGGGCTATCGCCGGGCCAGCGTATGTTCAGTGCAAAAACATCCTTCAGAATAGGGGTTTCGACAGAGCCATCGTTGCGAAAGTGCAGCACCCACTCGACGGCTGGGAAGTTTTCGTATTGAGTAAGTTCCATGATGCAGGTGAGGCCGGTAGCGGGGTCCCGCCATGTCAGGGTGCTGTTGCGTTGGCCCTCGCGCCACGCATCGCATGTGCGCTCCGCGGTATTCAGGGTAAAAAGATCGTGACTTTCGCGCTGGTCATATACAAATGAAAAGGGCAATGCGTTAGGGAGTCGCAGTTCTCCAGGCCCGCGGGCCAGAGAAAGCCATTGGCCATCCGCCGATTCCACGCGGGCGTCGGCCCAGTCGGCATGGCCGAGGTGCGTTTTGCCATCTTCCGTAGTCACTTTGAGGATAAATTCGCCCGCTCCGTCCAGTGGCACATCCACCGTTACGGGTACCATGCCAACGGCCAACGGCTGGCTTCGCCACCGCTGTTGGCCACCCGCCTCAAGGGAAAAAACCAATTCAATTTGGGTCCCGCCGAGGCGCGTTAACTGATTTTCATCCACACCTGCAGTCGCACAAAATCGGCGCATGGCCACGGTGGATGTCACCTGAACTTCGCTGTCGGCATGAACTCCCAAGCCGGTTTCGTAATACCGTCCGCCCAAACAAAGCGGGCAATTTAAATAAGACCGGCTTTCCAGCATGGTGCCCCAGCCGTTGCGGATGGCGGTAAGTTTAAGCGGCGGCGTGGCTGGCGGATTCGTCAGCGCTTGAACCCAGCAACGAATGAAATCCATTTCGTCGGGATAAACCGCAGAGGAACACCGAGGCGTCTCACCGGAATCAATGGAAGGTAATTTAGTGACGGACAATTCCTTGGAAGAAATCTTCCTTAATCGGATTCCTTGGTGTCGGCGGCGGGCACCTCCAAGGGACCGCCGGGGCTTTCCTTGCATCCAAAATGCAGCTCCTTGGGAGCCAACATGCCGCCGCTGAGGACAATTTTTATTCACTGATCGACGGTCCAATCGGTCTCGCGGACGCTTTCCGCCGGGAAAAATTGAAAAAAACCACTGGTGGGGTTGGGAGTCATGGGGATAAAAACGGTCAGATAGCGTTGGCCGCAGTTGGAATCGGTCACTTCATTGGTGACAAAGGCGAGAGTCCAGCAGCCGAGGCGGGGAAATTCCACCAGCACCACGCGCTGGAAACCGGCACCGCCGCCCCCTTGGCGGAACACGGAAATAACCTGTTTGGTGGTCCCGTAGATGCCTTTAAGCAACGGCAGGTTTTCAATGAAATTATCCACCATGTTCAGCAGTTGGCGCCCGACCACCAGAGAACCCAGCAAGCCGATGATGTACACCATGGCGACGAAAAGGATGAGGGCCAAAATGTAGGAGACAATGTGGATAGCCGTCTTGTTGTTGAGATGCACGATGTGCTGGAAAAAGTCACTGTTGGCGACCAGGCGGGCAATGGGGTAGGAAAAGCCGGTAGCCAGGTTGAAAAGAATGCCGAGAATCCACAGGGAAACAAAAAGCGGGATCAGGGCGATCAATCCGCCGATAAAAATGGATTTCATGTGGCGAAGAAAACCGGAGTCGGACCGACTCGCCGGCGGCGGACTTGCGGTGGTGGATGCGGGGGGCGGCGGGCTGGCGTGTTCGGTCATGTCATTTCACCTTGTAGGCCACAGGTTAAATATAATACATTTGGCCGTCGCGTGACCGCTGCATCACCTGTTCGACCAAGGCGGCTAGACTAATGGAATTGAGGGTGCTGCACAAGGCTTGCGAAAGCTGCTGGTGCAGGACATTCACGGCGATTTCGCCGGCGCGGGCATCGGCGGAAACGCGATCCGTCTCCAGGAGTAATTTTTTTCCCTCCAGACGACTGATGACCTCGCTGACCGAGATTTCCTCCGGCTTGCGGGCGAGTCGATACCCGCCGGTGGCACCGATTTTGGAAATTAGAACTTTCTCCCGGGTCAGACTGGAAAGGATGGATTCTAGAAACTTGGTGGGCAGGCCTTCGCGCCGGGCCAATTCGCGGGTTTGAAGAAAACCCCGCGGATAGGATTCGCAAAGGCAGACCAGCGCCCTGATGCCATATTGCGTGCGTTTGGAAAGCTGCATGGCGGGTTCCTTTAATCAGGGAAGGATATTATCAGGTGATTTTAGTGGTGAAAGGCCAGCGTCGCAAACAGCGATGCGGCTGGTGGTCCTGCTTGAGGCGATCCAGGGCCAGCAGCCAAACCCGCACCTGCGCGGCGAAGAATCCAACGTCGACAGACCGGAGACGCCGCGCGGCGTGGTTTTTGGCCCGGTGCCGCCACGAAGTCCAGCCGGGAGAGCACTTGAGTGCCAAGCCCATTTGATCCGGAAATCCATGGCCGTCATGAGATGACTATAATGAAATCTCAACGGGGTACGGCGGTGCCGATGGAGATATACTCAAGTGGCCCAACCTTTAGTTTCCAGTCAACCTCTCATTGACCGAATATCTCTGCTTTGCCCACGTCTGCCGCAGTCTTTTGACGGTCTGCGAATTTTGCACCTCTCCGATTTGCATCTGACCAATTGGAGCCAGCGCATGGAGCGATGGCGATTGATGCTCAGCTCGCTGCATGTGGATGCGGTTATGATTACCGGCGACCTTGGACACCGCAGTTGGTTATGGCGGCGGGGGTTGCCGGGGCTGCAGCGGCTTTTGGGTGAACTGCGCACTCCTCTGGGCGTATTTTTCATCCTGGGTAACCACGATGCCCTGGAAACCGGCCGGGCGCTGCAAGGCAATGGCATCAGGGGCTTAAGCAATGAGGCTGTTCTGGTGCGGCATGGAACGGACCGACTGGCCATTATTGGTCTGGCCCAACGTCGGCGGATTGACGCGGATATTCCTGCGGCATTAGCCCACGTACGTCCCACTGATTTTAAGCTCATGCTGCTGCACTATCCGGATATGGTCTATGCCGCGCTGGCGGCTGGGGCGGATGTTTGCCTGGCAGGACATACCCATGGCGGACAAATCTGTTTGCCGGATGGGCGTCCATTGCTGGGGCATGATTCCTTACCGGCGGATTTCTGTACCGGCGTGCATCGCATTAGGAGCACCTGGCTGGTGGTAAACCGCGGCATGGGCAAGGCGGGAGTACGACTGCGATTATTCTGCCCGGCCCAGGCTATTGTGCTCACGCTGCGACGAGGCACACCACCTTCTTAAACCATTTTTGCAACATCTGCTGCACTACGCCAAGAGTACGTCCTGGACGCTTGGGCCGTTTTTAGAAGGGGCGGACATTTCTACTTTGGCTAAGGAGAGGACATTTCTACTTTGGCTTGACACAGCTTGACATGGAATTGACAGTTGGCCCTGGTTGGAGGAAAATGGTGAGTCGCTCCGGGGCGAACCGACAGCCGTTGCCGATGCTTTTGGCAGTGGACGACAGGCGTGAATTCCCACGAGCGAAGGCCGGGCTCGTAGCTCAGTTGGTTAGAGCGCGTCACTGATAATGACGAGGTCCCAAGTTCGAATCTTGGCGGGCCCAATTGAATAGCATTTTGGCAAGGGAATATGGAAGTAGAACTGTGGACCATCGGCGTTTTGCCGGGGCGGCCAATGCTGGCTGGGGTGGCTCACAATTTTTTCCCGCTCGCCTCTCGCAGATCCGAAGCGGCAAGCAGACGGACTCCAAGCGGTTTTAGATGTTATCGAGCGGCCAGACCCAAATGTTAAACGGGCTGCCATGAGCAGTGCCAAAGAGCGCCTCGGTCTGCTCGGTCTCCGGCATAGCCCGCAGCTTTTGGAGCGGTGGCATAATGGCCCCTGATGCCTGCGGGGCAAAACAGGTGATGGTCCTTTCCAGATCCAGAATTTTGATCTGCCCGGTTGGCTCAATTTTCCAGGTCCAGGCGGCCGCACGAACGGATGCGGGTACAGCCTCCCAGTGGGGAAAGCGAAAGTCCATCGTCCATCGCCCCAGCCGCGCCATCAGATGTGCGGTTAGCCCCAGAGCACTTTGCATATCACCACCATATTCCACCGGCGCGCCATTCATCAGGCCCAGGTACGCAAATGGAGCTTCAGTCTGCGTGCAAAACAGCAGAAGATCAGGATGGCGGCAGGCCAGGCGGAATTCCTCGAGAGTACGGCGGCGATGAAAAGCATGGGCATGATACGCCTGCATCATTGCGGAGAGAAGTTCCGGCTGCCCTTGAAAGCGCACGGCTTCCAGCGGAGACACACGCATTTTCTCCAGCCCCCGCCTGCTGATGGCCAACGTAACGGCTTTGCCCGCCGTCTGATAGCCGAAGCTTTGGTACCGATGTTGATCACCCCATAGAATGGAGACGGGCATTTGCTCGGCTTTCATTTGGTCAATGGCGTGCTGGAGCAGTTGGCTCATGTAGCCTTGGCCGCGGCAGGTAGGCTTGGTGGATACGCCGCCGATTCCGCCAATGCGGATCTGCACGCCGCCCAGCGATAAATCCAGCGGAAACATCCGGACTAAACTTACGATTTGGGCACCCTCGCGGATCAGATAGGTATGGCCATAGTCGGTGTTTTCTTCCCGCCAGCACCACGGATAGTGCAACGGAAAAAAATCGGTTGCGTGGTTATAGGCATCTTCCAAAAATTTTTGAATGGCGGCATAATCCGCTTTGGTAGCACTGATGACGGTGGGCATAAAGAATCCCCTTTCGCGTGTATTTCACTGAAGGGAACCGGGCCTGTCAACATTTGGACAGCCAGACTGGCCTCTGGGCCGGAGAGTGTGTTATACTTCATCCTGGTATGAAGTGTTTTCTGGGTACGTTTAGAGGTGCTTGCGGTCATGAAAAGATCAGTTTTTTTCACGTGCGTCAAATCCAACAAAATGCCACGTATGGTGGCGGCTGGCCTTACCATGGTCGCGGTGATAGCCACCCAACCTCTGTGCGCGACAGCGGTACCGCCAAAGCTGCCGGCAAAAGCTGCTATTGCCAACAGGCCGCGCGTGGTGGAGATTCGTCTTTCCGGCGCGCTGGCGGATCGTCCGCATAGTTTTAATTTTTCACTTTTGTCGCTGGCAGCCAATCGACGACCGGCTCTTACGCATCTGATTGACCGATGCAATGCGCTGGCGAGGAACCCAGCCGTTGCGGGCGTATTTTTGAATATGCAAGGATTTGACCTGACGCTTACCCAGGCCCAGGAAGTGGCTGAACTGATCCACCACTTGCGCAAGGCTGGCAAGAAAGTCGCCATCTATGCCACTAATTTTGACACCAACACGTATCTGATGGCCACAGCCTGCAATGAAATTATCATGGCCCCGCACGGTGATATGTTTTTGCCGGGCGTGCAACTGCAACTGATGTTTTTTCAGGGCGTGCTGCAAAAGCTGCACTTGCAGGCGGATATGGTCCAGATCGGCAAATACAAAGGAGCCGAGGAACCCCTCACCCGCACCAGCGCCAGCCCGGCGTTTGCGGGCGAAATTCACACCGTGGTCAATACATGGTTTAGCGAAATTATTCACACCATCGCCCGTAACCGCCCTGTATTAACGCCGGCCGATGTGCACGCCGACATCAACCGCGGCTGGTTTGACGGCCATGCGGCGCTCAAGGCACATCTGGTGGATGCGTTGGCGGACCGATTGACCGTAGATCATTACATACACACGCACTTTCTGGGAGGCTGCCGGATTTCGCGCCAGGCCGGAGCCTTGGCCCAACCCCAGACGACTGTGACCAGTCCGTTTTCGATTTTTGAACTGTTCCGACCGAAGACCCGCGCTAATTTCAGCGATCGTCCGGCGGTAGCGGTTATTTTTGCGGACGCCATGATTGTGGATAATTCACCCGCCGCCGACGAAAATGATTCCCTGGTGAC
>JABEVA010000142.1 GCA_013044065.1 Phycisphaerae bacterium | reverse complement strand
GCCCGGGGGCCAGTCAGAACCCCCGACCATTTCCGCCAGGGACCGACCTGCCGCCGCTCCCGCGGCGGTGCGACAAAAAGCTGTTCGTCAGAGCTGGGCCGCGCGCCATCCTGATACGTTTCGGTGATTTTACGGCCGTGGCTGTCATACGCCAAAACGGTGGTGCCGCCGTTGTTATCCACCGGTCGAACCTGATTGCCGTTGCCATCAAAACTCTGCTGCGTCACCACCGTGTTCGTAATCTCGTTAGCCCCGCCGCCGCCGGCTCGCAGATTCTCAAGAGTCCGCAATTGCCGGCCTGCGCAGTCAATCACCATAATCGTGGTATGGTAACCTGTCCCGATAGCCGGTGATGATCTGTTATCAGAATTGGAATCAATCGGGTTGGCCTGATTCCCCCGGCTATCGTAGCCGTGAAAGGTAAAGAGCGTCGATGGATCGCTGAAGCTACTGGAAAGCGTGCCATCCGCCGGCTGATTTATGCCCATCCACAACATTTAACCGCAAACCGTGACCGGCTGGCTGCCGACCCACGTACTCCCGGAGAGCGCATTGGCTGGTTTTGGGCGATGTGCGGCTTTTTTTACCGATCTGGCGCGGGTATCATTCATGATATGCTCAAACGATTCGACCAACCCGATTTATCCCGCCTCGGCGATAATAAGGCGTTAGCCATTGCGGCATTTGGACAATCAGTCGCCGCCTACCGGTATATGGTCCTGGCGGAAAAGGCCGCCGATCCGCGGCTGCGTGCCGGCCTGCAAGAGATGGCCGCCCGGGAAGATGCCCGCCGAACTCAACTTCAGGCCCTGACGGCAAAACTGTTTTCATCCGCCTGCTTTTTTCTGGATGGCCATGACAAAAATATGGTGTGTGTCGGCCCCCGGATTCTTGACGCCCGCGATCAGGCCCATTTTGATGAAGCAATGAAGTTGCTCATCGCCAGCGAAAAACGCATCGCTGCTTTTTACGCACGTTATGCCGCCCAAACCGCGCGACCGGAAATCAAGGAGATGTTCTCCGCCTTTGCTGATCATAGCCTGCAACGTGTGAGCCTTTTGCGACGCATGGGCCAGGATATCGGGCGGCAAATCAACGAACCCTGCCCTTTACAGTTCCTGCGTCCCACCACCATCCAACGCCCATGAGTCGTCGGCTTGACAATCCAGTCTGGGGCACTTGCCCTGCCACCCCCTTTGCGCTTACCATAGTTTCCGATGAATAATTCTCTAAGAGCAAATGATTCTTCCCGAGCATCACGCTTCCATGCCGCGCTCTGGTTGATCGGCCTTGCGCTGCTGATCAATGCCGTGGTACTGGCTTGGCCGAAAGGCTATCAGACCAATATGTTTTCGGGTCAAGCGTTAGGAGCGGCTTTTCCGGCTCCGACGGCCTCGAATCATAGTACCTATGTTCTGCCGCTTCGCCTGGGAGATAAATCCTGGGGACTGGTACTGGTGGACCGCCGCCAGCGGGTATTTTGTGTTTACCGCTTTCTTGAAAGTGCGTCACGCTTACGACTTGTGGCCGCCCGCGATTATCGCTATGACCTGCGTCTGCATGATTACAACAACACCGCGCCGACACCGGCCCAGGTGAAAGCCATGGTAAGCTCTATGCTGCCGCCCCGCCCTGGAAAAAAGAATCCACCAAAAAATCCGGCGGGGAAATAGAACAAGCCGGCACGCCGCTCCGGGACTAACCGGAGCATAATGGTATCGGCGATGAGCGGTGGAGCTTGCATAATCGTTGGCGGCGAGGTAGAGTCTATGGTGTACAGGCTCCGTGCAATTTAGGAGTTGCCTATGGCTAAAATGTTTTATAGTCTCGACGAAACCACCGCCAAGCTTAACGTGCCACCGGAAAAGCTTAAAGAGCTGGTCGATCAGGGAAAACTCCGCGAATTTCGCGATGGTGCCAAGGTGATGTACAAGGTCGATCAGGTGGATACGCTCTTGCGCGACCTCTCTGGCGGAACCGGTACCGGGTCGGGCGTATTAAATTTGACTTCGTCCGCTGGCGACAGCGGCATCGCTCTGGCTGGCGATTCATCCGCTGGAACCAAGGCCCCATTGGCGGGCGGAACCAAAACTCCCGCAGCCGGGACCGGCGCGGGAATGAAACCTCCTCCGATCAAGGCATCGCCGACCAGCGGGCCAATGCGGGTTTTTGACGAACGCGAAGTCAAGCCGATTGATGCCAGCGCCCAAACTCAGATTACTTCGCCCGTTTATGATGCGATTTCCCCGTCCGGCCTGGATTCTGTGGGCAGCGGATCTGGCCTGTTGGACTTAACCCGCGAAAGTGATAACACCAGCTTAGGGGCGGAACTGCTCGATGAAATTTACCCCGGTGAAGGTTCCAAGGCCGGTCAAACCGGTATCGGGTCCGCTTCTTCGGGCGTGTTTGATCATGCCGCACAAACCAGTGCCGGCGCTGCTGCGGTTGCCACGGGGGCCGAACCCACCGGGCCTATGGTGAGTACCTATTCACCGGTGGTGGAAGCTCCGGATCCAACTGCGGGCATTTTTGGGGGCTTCGCCCTGGCGGCAATTTTGGCGATGGGGTTGACCATTCTTATCAGTGCCGCGGGTGTACAGGGCTTTGAGCCGGGTTGGCTGCACACCCTTGCTTCCAATCTGCTTCTCTTTTCCGGTTTACTGGTTTTGGTCGCCCTGCTTTTTGGTTTTGTTGGATTTTTTGCCGGAAGAGCGGCTTCGCGGTAGGCATCGGCCACGAACTCAATCCGGTAACTTGGCGGTTCAAGCAATCGACTTGGTTTTTGAAACATGATCCCGGCACATGCGCAAAGCCAGGGATGGCATTTTGATTTTGAAAATGGAGATTTCTCATGGCTCGTCTGGTAATTCCCCGAGTTCTTCGCGTGGCCGTCATGGCCGGTCTGTTGACCGCCCTTGTCGGCACCACAGGATGTGTGTCCCAGGAACAATACAAACAATTGGAGACAGCATTTAACCAGATGCGGTCGCAGTTGGCAGCTGCTGATCATCAGCTTGGTACGCTGCGCGGTGAAATTGCCGATCTGAAGGCCCAGATTGCTGAAAAAGATCGTTTGCTTAGCGCCCAGGGCGGTGGAGCGGCAGCTCTGCTCAAAGAGGTTGATGCTCTTAAGGCCAGGCTGGCCCGCTTGCAGGCCCGGTATAACAAGCTGCTGGCTTTGGCCGGTAGTGCTCCACAGCTTCCGGCAGCCGTTAACGATGCCTTGGCCCGTCTGGCAGCTGAGTATCCTAACTTGTTGGAATACAATCCAAAGCTGGGTCTGCTTCGCTTCAAAAGCGATTTGCTCTTTGATTTAGGCTCCACTGTGGTGCGACCGGCAGCTCGGTCCGCGCTGAAACAATTTGCGGCCATTCTGGACATGCGTGCCATTGCAGACAACGAAATTCGCATCGTCGGCAACACGGATAACGTGCCGATTCGCCGCAACCGGGCCAGCATTATGAACCCCACCAACTGGTATTTGTCCACCAATCGCGCCATTTCCGTTATGTACGTGCTGCGCCATGACGGCGTACTGGACCGCCGGATGCAGGTGGCGGGTTGGGGAAAGACCCACCCGATCGCTCCCAATGCTCCGCATCATCGCGGCAGTCAATTGAATCGGCGCGTTGATATTTTTATCCTGCCCATCAAACTTAAATACAACCCCTATGTGCCGGCCGCGGATCAGCCCGCCGGCTTGGGGAATCCCACGAATCTGGCACCGGTTAATCCGGCCACCACGCCCACGATGACAAATGGTGGAACTGTTCCACCCGCAGCGGGCCAGTAGGATCTTAAAAAAAAACGTCTCCAGAGTTATTTGGCGTCAATGACTCTGGAGGATGGCTTTAGCGGCTCAATATCCACCGTCCACCCGCTGCCGCGCGCCGGAGATGCCACGTGAAAATTGTGTCGCATCCGCTGGTTGATCTTAATTTTTGAAAGCACCGCCACTGTGGGCGTTCCATCCTGGTCAATACGCTCGATTTTGACCGGTAACGCCAAAACCGGATTAATCCAGAAGTTCAACTCAACAAACGCAAAAGCTCGTTTATCCCGCGGCACCAGCCGCAGATGAATTAAACGGACTTTGGCGTCCGCTCCCTTCGCTTGCATTCGATTCGGTATGACGCTCACATGAAATTCCCGCAGCACTATCGAGGGCCTTTGACCTATGGGAATGGGAATGGGTCCGCGCCCCAGCCGTAGTGGATTGAAATCTTTTTTTGTCCCCACCAACTGGATTTTTCGATATATTTTGGCTGAGCCGTTGCGATCAATTAACCAGCGGCCGTCAAAAATAATATCGTGATCCGCGTGACGGCGGGCGATAGCTCCGTCCACCACCAACATGTTGAAGCGAATATCGAACTTGGTAGCGCGGCCCTGGCGCAAGTACCATATTTTACCGATATTCATATCCTTTTCATCGGTACGCAGATGATGTACTGTTACTTTCAGGTTCGCCGTGAAATTATGCAGAGTTTTACCGCGGGCCTGGAGCATTTGCAGTGCCGCAGACACCGCCGGCGACGGCTGTGGCGAGATGGGCTTGCGTGGCAGAGTAGCCTCCGTCCGATTAGCGCCCCCTGCCACAGGGCCCATCAGACTTAGCATCCAGAGCAGCGAAAGTATCATCCCTCGGCCACCGGGCCATTTCCAATTCATCATAGTCAGCAATGGTTTATCCTTTCTCAACAACATTGTGCGGATGACCATCATCGGCCACGCCATGAAATGGGTTGCGAAACCTTGCCGGCCGGTCCAGCAGGTTCACGATGTCCGCGATATTACCGATGCAAAAGTCCGCTCGGCCCGCAAACGGTGGAAATGGTCCGGCCCCGTCCACCAGCAGCACGCTTGCCACTTGCGCCCCATGTGCTACCTGAAGGTCAAAGATATTGTCGCCAACCATCAATGCTTCTCCGGGGCCAACCCGGTAATGGCGCAAAATTCTCTCTAAACTTTCCGGGTGCGGCTTAAACGGCGGTTCGTCCCGCGATACCAAAACCTCAAAGGAAAGCCGGTGACGGGCGACAATTCGCTGTACGCTTGACCTACTGTTCCGGGTCAGCAAGGCTGTACGCATCCCGCGACGAACAAGCTCCTCAAGCATCTCCACCACGCCGACACGCAGACGACACATTTCCGCCGCCCGCTGCTCATGTTGCTCCAGAATTTTGGTGGCATTATCACGCTCTGCGTCGCCCAAAGCGGCGATCCATTCCAATATCGGACGGCGTTCGGTCAAACCCAATTCCACCCGCAATGTTTCAAAATCCATGGCATCATGCGTAAGTGTGCCATCCATATCAAATACAACCAAGCGGCAATCATGAATCATCACAGAGCCTCTTGATTCATTATATCCGCTGGGCCACGCCAGCAACAAAATCAGCTTGGTCACATTTCCGAGCCGTTTCCGCCAGACGGCGTGGACCATTAAATTCACGGGCGGTGCAGCCTGGCCGCACCGCAATCAAAACTCGCCGCCATGGCCGTTTTGTTCCAACTACAGCATTAATTGTTGATACACCGCTGCCGGATGGACCGATTCGGGCGGCAGCAGATTCGCCCTTTTGGCGGCCCGTGCCAGGCGCAACAATACCTCGCCAGCGCCGGATTCAGGAATGATCGCATTGGCCCCGCGGCAATTGGTCAACAAAGATTGTATCGCCTTGGGCAAGCACCGTTCATCGACGTCACCATTTTCTTTCAAATATGGCAACTTCCCTGTGCTGGGCTTGTTGGCATCTGCCACCCAGGCAAAACAGAAGACCGGAAGCCGGTAAATTCAGTTAAGCAAAACGCACGACTCCCCGACTATTTGGTTCTGGACTGCGGCTGAATAAGGCTCATCAGCAAACAGCGCTTCCGCGGGGCGAGGTTCTTCCACCGGACGGTAGACGCCATGCACGCTTACGCACCACAAAGCTGCGGGCGGTTGCGGATCCGCCAGATTCACTGCCCCTCGATGCCGCAATCCGCCAGGGACAACATCTGCAGCATAGAAAGTGCAGCCATCGCTGACCGCCATCTGGCCAATGTGCTGGACATTGGCATAGCGGAGCGCCTGCTCCAATGCCGCAGCCAAAGATCGCCGGCCCAGACGTAACGTACCGGGCTTTTTCACTTCAATGACCAGATATTTTTGTAGATTTCGGCTTAAGACAATATCCGCAAAATCAATCTGGCTACGTAAGGTCACCTTTGGCCCAGTCCAGTACTTCGGTAAGGATATCTTCGACGATGGCTTCCGCAACTTTTTCCGATTCTTCGCCGTGACGCAAACGAGCCGGTCGTGTCGCCGTAACGGTTTTTCATGCCCCTTGTAACCTCTGAATACAGGTTTGGTAGCCGGTCAGCACAAGGTAATTTCGTGTTGTTACCGCCATATCGCCCTTATATTAACACCATCAGTTTATGTTATAAGGTCGCAGGCCTGCCGACCACACCCTTAACCTGCTTCGCCCGCCAGCAGCGGAAATATGCCTTGCAAGGCCGGATACAGCGCCGCGTAAGTGCGGTAAAGGTTTCCATACTGGGCTGCGCGGATCTTGTGCGGCGAACTGCGATGCTGAATTTTAATAATGGCCATCGTAGCCTGAGCCACGGTTTTCCATACACCAGTACCCACACCCGCTAAAATTGCCGCACCCAATGCGGCACCCTCGCTCACGTTAATGGTAGCGACCGGAGCCTCGTACATATCGGCCTGCAGTTGCCGCCAGAACGAACTGCGAGCGCCACCACCGCTGGCTCGCACCTGATCCACCTTGAGCCCCATGGATCGCATGATGGCCACTTGTTCACGCATGCCAAATGTAATGCCTTCCAGTACGCTGCGAATCAGATGCGCTTGCTGATGGCGCGGCGTTAAACCAATAAAGGCTCCGCGTGCATGCGGGTCCGGATGGGGACATCGCTCGCCGGTCAGGTACGGCAGAAAAAACAGATGCTCCGCCCCCACCGGTGCCCGCTGCGCCTGCTCAATCAGGTGTTCATAGAGCACCCCTGGATCTTTTTTACGGCGGATCAACTGCTCCGTCTCATGGGATAAAAGCATATTCCTCAACCATTGCAGCGATCCGCCCGCACTAAGCATACACCCAAACACGCACCAGGTTTTCGGAACTGCATGACACATGGTATGAACACGCCCTCGTGGATCCGTCTGCGGCGAACCCGACGCGGCGAAAATAACTCCACTGGTTCCCATACTGGCGGATAACAAACCCGCCGACACTACGCCCGTGCCCACCGCGCCCGCGGCCTGGTCACCAGCTCCGCCCACCACCGGAGTGCCCTTGCGCAGCGGCAGGAATTCCGCAGCCGCCGCCGAAACCTGACCGGTAATTTCCTGCGATTCGCTGATCGGTGGCAACCAGGACGAATCAATTCCCAGACGATCAATAAGTTCCTTGCACCACCGCCGATTTTTCACATCAAACAATAACGTGCCCGACGCATCCGACACCTCCCCGGCATAATCACCTGTTAAGCGGTATCGGATATAATCCTTCGGTAACAGGACATGGCGACATTTTTCATAACGTGCCGGTTCATTGTCACGCAGCCATAAAATCTTCGGAGCCGTGAAGCCAGTCAGCGCCGGATTGCCCACCATGTTGATCAGGCTTTCGCGCCCGCCGGCGAGCGTTTCAATTTCCCGGCACTCTTTGGCCGTGCGCTGGTCATTCCAGAGCAAAGCGGGGCGCAGTGGCCTGGGACCATCCCCCAGAAAAACACTCCCGTGCATCTGCCCGGACAATCCGATGGCGGTAATTTCCGAGCCATGGATTCCAGCCTTTTTCAGAGCCTGGCCGGTAGCCAATACTACCGCCCGCCACCAGCCTTCAGGATCCTGTTCACTCCAACCGGGACGCGGCGTTTTCAGTACATGCGGCGATTCCGCCGTAGCCACCACCTTCCCCTGTGGGGTAAGCACCAATGCCTTGGTGGCCGATGTGCCGATATCCAATCCTAGTAACGCCATCAAGAATACCCCCGTATTAAAGCCACTTTCATTCAAACCATGGTAGCCTGGCACGTAACCGGAAGCCGATTGCAATCAGGATAAGATATTCGGGTGCCAAACGCCACCAATTTTTTCCGCTATCTGCTTGTCGGCCACGATCGAGCCAACAGCCCGCTTAATGGCGGAGGAGCACAATCATGGCGATGGCCCCGATCACCACACAGTAAATCGCAAACGGCGTTAGCCGACGGGTTTCAAAGTAGATCATCAAAAATTTAATGCTTAAATAGGCCGTTATTCCAGCCGCCAAGGCCGCCGGAACGGTAATTCCGAGAATCGCCCGGGCTTCCGGCTTAAAAAGTGCCGGCAACTTCAGCAGCCCCGCCGCCCCAATCACCGGTGTGGCCAGCATAAACGCAAATCGACACGCCTCCTCATAGCTGAGCCCCGCCAAAATGCCACCCACAATAGCCACCCCGCTGCGCGAAATGCCCGGAAACAGCGCCAAGGTCTGAGACGCCCCCACCAGCGTCGCCTCTGGAAACGTCAAATCTTCCGCCCGCTTCTGCTGGCCCTGCTGGGCCTTGCGCTGCGCCAACTTTTTCATGTAATCTCCCAGAAACATCACCCCACCGTTGATAATTAAAAACAATGCCACCATCCAATAATAATGAGCGTCGTCAAAAAACAGGGTGAACTTTTTCTTAAAGGCAAAACCCACCGCCCCCACCACCAGGGTGCCCGCCACCAACAGCCACGCAAACTTGCTCGGTTCATCATAAACAAAACGGCGGCGTTTGAGGCTGCCCCAGTAAGCCCCCAACACAAGTTTCCACTGCTTCCAAAAATAAATTACCAGCGCCAACGCCGTCGCTAAATGCAATGCCACCACAAACGAAAGAAAATGCTTGTTATGAGCGTTGAAGTGCCAGTGCAACAGAGCTTTGGCAACAATGATCTGCCCCAGACTGCTGACCGGAAAAAGCTCCGATACACCTTGCAGTATCCCCAGCAAAATTGACTGCCATAATGCCAGATGCGTCATGCAAATTCTCCTTAAAATCGCACCCATCTTGTCGCGTTTTCCGCGCTACCGGTTCGCATCGCCAACACCCGCCAGTGCCATTGGCAACAGATGACGCTATCATGCAGATAGCGACGCTGATGGCAAGCGTCCAGACCTGCGGCATTTGGCGATCGGGCGGGGTTCATGCCCGACACCAGAACCACCCGCAACACCATGGTATTGCGGACGTTGGTTCCTTTGGAGCGGCTGGTAAAGTTTCCGAGGCCCAACAAGATGACTGGAATGATGCACCCTCGATTTTTAATCTTTCGGCAATCCCTGCGGCTAGGCCTTTATGGCACATTGGCATTAGCGACCGTCTCCGCCTTGTGCCTCCAAGGCGGCTCCGCCCAGCACCGCCTTGCGGCACCCGAGCCTGCAATCGCGCCGCGTCGCAGCTTACCCCTTGCCTATATCGCCCGCACACAAAGTATACGCCGGCAAGAAGTTCCGATGGACCTGACCACACAGGCACGCCTCCAGCCACCAGTCAAGGTGTCACTGGCCGTGTATGACCAACCGATCGCCGCCAACCGATCAGCTATTCAGGTGCTGGCCCGGTATTTAGATTCTCATCCCACGGATCTCGCCGCCCTTGACCGGCTGATCGATCTGGCCAGAGACCAACATCAACCGGCCCTGGCCTTCCATGAACTGGTGCTCGCGGCGGCCACCGGCACAGTTCCTCCCAAACAACTTCGAAAACTCATCGCCGCCCTTATCGGCCCCGATCGCAACCCCGGCATATTGCAAAAACTCGTCCCGGCGCAGAATATTTCCGCCGACGCTCATTGCTTCTCTTATGCGGCCTGGCAAGATACACTGCTGGGAATGGCCGCCCAACGGGTACGCCAGACGTCAGTGGCGATTGGTTATTATTCGCTGGCAACACAGCATGCCCCATCCTTCTGGATGGCCCGCCAGGCTCTGGTGCAGGCTCTGCTTCAGGAAGAACATTTTTCCGCCGCCACGCTGCAGGCGACGCTTTATGTTCATCAACAGCGCTTCGGCGCACCCGCCGGCCGCCTGCTGGTGCAGACCTACGCCAGGCAGGACCGTTTAGCTCATGCTCTGCAATTGGCTCTGGCCTTCCAGCACCAATACCCACACGATTACAAAACCGCCCTCCAGATCGCTTCGCTCTATAGCCGGCGCGGACAACGTCAACATGAACTGCGGCAGCTTCAACGAATCATTCAGAGGTTTCCCAGCCGGCCTCACGCGTACAGAGTGCTTATTGACCTGGCCGACGACCTGGACAACTGGCTGCTTGCCGCCCATTACCGCCAGTTGTTTATCCAACATTTTCCCACCGCGACCCTTACTGCGGTTTTTCTCGCTTCGCGTTACGCCCGCCATGGACATCTTCACCAGACCGAAAAGATTTTTCTAGCGAAGGTGCGGGCCTATCCGGCCAGCGCCCAATTCCGCCAGGCTCTCATTGGCGTGGAATCCCTCCTGCACCAGCCAGCCAAAGCCGCCGTCGCCATTGCCGCCGCCCTGCGGCATAGCTCCCGACATTCACTCGATGCCGTTCAGGACTTATGCGTGTGTTATCTTGCCGCCGAGAGAAAAAAAATGGCCGTCCACACCGCTGCACACTTTGCCCGACGCCATCCGCGATCGCCGCGTTGGCAAATTTTTTATGCCCAAATATTACAAGCCTCCGGACATTCCAGACAAGCGGGCCATGTGCTAAAAGCAACGACTCTAAGCCACCCGCGATCTGAGCTTGCCGCTGAGGCTTGGGCCACTTTCCTTTCCGGTAGTGCAAACCTCACCCTCCGCTCAGGTGCTCTGGCCGCCATGAAGCTCTTTATGCGCGACCAAGGTATCACAACATCACGGCTTAGCTTTCTGGCGGATCTGCAAATTTCCCTTGGCGACGATGCGGCCATGGTGCGAACCTATCAGCACATTCTCTCCCTCATGCCCGCCAATGGCACCGCCAACAATGATCTGGGCTATTATTGGGCGGGAAAGCGGCTGCGCCTGCGGCAAGCGAAAAGGATGATCGCGTTGGCCTTGAAAAACTATCTTGGGCAGTCGGCATTTCGTGATAGCCTTGGATGGGTTTTGTATCAACAGGGGCGCTATCACCAGGCCCTGGGCCAATTCTCCCTCGCCATCGCCTTGCCGGGCGGCCAAAATCCGGTGGGACTGGAGCATTATGCCGATACCCTGTACCAACTTAACCACAGCGATGCGGCTATCTCCTATTGGCAAAAAGCTTTACACCTGCTGCCGTCGGCGGCTCATTCATCGGCCCATGCCAGGTTGGTTCGCAAACGTATTTTACGCCAGCTTCTTCGAGCCAAAGCTTTGCGGGCCTTATCCCACAGCCAAGCTTCACAGCGACTCTAATGGTTGCCGCCTCTCTGGCGGTCCGCAGTCCGTGGCCCTCTCCCCAAGGTGAACGTGATACGCAACACGCGTTTAATGCCGACTTACATGCTGACCGGCAAAATGCGATATCCGCGTTTGGAGATACTCGAAAACCTGGCGGGCCTTGGGTATTTGGTACAACTTCAGCACCGGCGTCATCTGATCGCTGGAACTGATGATGATCGTTCCGATACCCATCAGCCGATGCCCCAGGCTCTGCTTAAGCCGGATATCCGTCACACTGGCCATGGAGACCCATTCGATCTGTTTGCCTAGGATGCCCGTGTGTGTTTCAATGCGGCCCGAACTGATGATACAACGGCGGGATCGCGTGGAAAAAAATATCCACAACACCGTTACTCCCATGGCCATGGCTACCGCGGTCAAAATAAGCGACGCGTAAGACCGTAAATCCGGCAACAGAAATGACCCCGCTGCTGGAATCACAATCAGGCCGCAGGTCAGATATTTCCACACGTTGTCCCATTGGGATATACACAGGTTAAACACTGCCGCCGACTCATCCACCCGTGAAGTAGAGGCCTTGGCCACCGGACCACCAACCTGGGCGGAATCCGCCCGATCCAAAAACTCGTTGCAGAACCGGCACTTGCACGCTGCGGCCGGAATCTTCTCCGCACAAAATGGACAGGCCTTGGTCGGGCTCGGCTCGCTGGAAGCAGGCCCGGTTTGAGGGCCGTTATCGGCCGCCTCCGCCCAGATGGGCAAGAGGCTCCGCTGACACGATGGACATTCGACACTTTGGCCGATGGCACTGGCTGGGAGGGATAACTGTTGTCCGCAGGTACACCGGACAGAAAACTTGTTTTCGTGGATCGTCATCGCGGCCAACTCCTAAGCCTACAGATCCGCCGGATCGCCAACAGGTGCTGATTCTTCCGGAATGTCCAGCACATGATGTGGCCGGTAAAGCGTAAAAATCATGCCCGTCAGAAGCAGGGCCGATCCCAGCAAAAACCAGACGGTCGGCAAAGAATGCGTCAAAATCGCCTCCCAGATCAGCGTCAGTGGATAAGCCGCATTACTGAATGTGGCGACGCGCGAAGGCGGCTGGCGTGTCATCGACCAGTTAAAAAGAAAAAAGCAGATGACCGCTATGCCGATGCTGATGTATAGCAAACCTGCCCAGGCCGAGGGCAGAATAGCGTTCCAGCGCAGCGTCAGGGCATAAGGCATGGCGATGGGAATAGACATCAAGGTGCCAAATGCGAAAACCCACAACTGGCAATTCAGGCTGCCATAACGCTGATTGAACGGACGGGAATACACCAGATAGCCCGACCATGTCAGCGTCGCCAGCAACAGCATCAGATCGCCTCGAAAATACGTACCGCTTAAATGCAGGCCCGATTGTATTAGAATGGTCAACACACCCACAGTCGCCAAGACTGCTCCCGCAATCACCGCCGCACTCCACCGCTCAATACGCCGCAGGCACACCATGATGGTGACAATTACCGGCGTATTGGCGTACATCATGGCCGCATGGGATGCATTGGCCCACGCCACTCCCTGAAAGAACGCAATTTGATTGATCGGCACGCAAAACAAGCCCAGCAACGCCAGAAACTTATAATCCTGCCGGGCAATCGGCCGCAGATCTTTCTTCCACAGCAGGAAGACGAAAATCACCAGGCCCGCCAGACCAAAACGTAACACGCCCCCCAAAATCGGCGGAAATGATTGCACCGCGTATTGCACTGCAATCGCGGTAAACGAAGTCAGGATAGTCAAAAGCAGCAACGCCGAAAAGTCCAGCGGTTTGGGGCCGCTTGCGGCCACTGTCATCGTTTTCACGAGCGGCAATGCAACGCCGCCGTCCCTGGGCTGGACGCTAGAATCTGAGGGTTGGCTCAGCACAACAGGTACTCTTTTCTCGATGACTTACTTGCCAACCAGCACCGCATTGAGCCAATCCACACGACCACGCACGCCATACCGACCGGCATCCACCGCCTTCAGTGTTAGCCGTTGCACACCCGCCAGCGGCACACGAACCACCGCATTGGCCATCCCGGCCAGCAAATGATGTCCGGAATAAACGACTTTGCCATCCGCCAGGATCATTACATTGGCACGTCCGTAGACACCAGCCGAAGCATCCATTGCCGGCCGTACCATCAAGTACTTGTATATGCCACCGATCTTGTAGGTAACACTACAATTAACATGCACGCCCAAGCCATGTGCAAAAAACTTGCCGTTTGCCTGCAATGGTCGTCCCGTCACACATCGGTTTTTGCGCATCGGGCGGTTGTCACCAATCCATGAAACCTGATCAATGCGCGTCGGTGTCAGATCGGTCAGCCAAACCGCACGGCCACCCACAATACCGACCCGCGCCACTTGATTGATCGGCACCGAAATGGTTTTGCCGGCCGGATCAACCAGAGCTAATTCCCCGTTCGACCAGTTAAACTTTGGCGTGCGCAGCGAAGCCCCATTGAGAAAGGCAATGCGGGCCCCCAACACCGGCCGGGCCGACGAAACGGCCACACCGCCCAAAACAATATGGTTAACCCGGCTCAAAGGAATCGTTGTGTTGCCTAGTTTGCTTTGAAACACCAGCCGGTTGCGACCAATTTTCACCACCGCGCCGGTCAGATGAGAATCGTTGTTAAAATACAGGCTGTCATGATCGGCCAAGGAATTGCGTATCGCCACGCCCCGTGCGCGCCGCAGGCCCGCCACCGCATTGAATGGAATGTGTACAATGCCCAAGCCCGCAGCATGGAAAATAATATTCTCATGCCGTGTACCCATCGGATAGCCGGGCAAAATATCGCCGTCTCGCAGCACCAACTGCCACGCGGATACCGCCGGTACCACCACGGCGTTGCGAAGCCGCACGGCGAGAATATCTCTGGTGGGCAGTCGGCGATTCCCCAGCGCCGGCGATCGCACGACGATCTGCCCCGGGTAGTTCCAATGCCTGATCTGAACCTTGTTCAGCCGGACAAATTCCTGCTGCCCCACCGCCGGCTCCGCCGTGGTGATATTCCAGTAAAGCTGCGTTTGGCTATCCGCCGCCCGACCCAACGACACCCACAGGAAAGTCATCAAGGCCACACCCACGCCGCCCCACTTGACCATCCGCCGTCCAGCCATATTTAAACCCAATCGTGTCATCCTATCACTCACTTTTGCAGGATCGGCAAGAGCCGATCCGGTATCTGCAGGATAATCAATGCCATCGCCGTGCCATAGCTAAACCCGGCATTTCCATGCCAACTGCCATCGGCGTTTTGTCGGTTGAGCAGGGTTTTAGACATAGCCGGCCACCAGGCGCTCCACCATTTGCCACCCGCTAAAAACATCGCCTGCGTGCCATAGTAGTTCCCATAGAAAAAATTGTACGCGTTATTGGCCGGCGTTCCGGGCCGAACCTGCAACAGATAATGCACCCCCGCCGCCAAGGCCTTGCCCTTGTACACCCCTGCATAGAAAAGTAGCGCCACACCCGCCGCCGAACGCGGCATCATGGAACCCGGCAAACCCAGCATATAACTGAAACCACCATCGGCGTTTTGTAGTTGTCGTACAAAGGAAATCGCCTTGCGCATCGTCCGACGCGGCACCGCAATACCTGCCTGCCGCGCCGCGCGCAGCGCCATCACCTGGCAGATGGTCACGGAAATATCCGCGGGCATCGGCATCGGTTGATAACGCCAGCCACCCTGCTGATTTTGCGTTTGCACGATCAGCCGCACCGCGCGCTGCAGCTTTTGCCGCAATGACGGCTCATGCGATTCCCCATATACCTCTGCCAAAAACAACGTTGCAAAGCCCTGCCCATACATCGGTGCACCATCGTTGGGCGCGGCAATCAACCCGGTCGGCTGACATTGCGAAAGCACATAGTCAATGACCTTGGCGCAATTTCCCCCATAACGCCCCTGTCCGGGAAGATTACCCCCGGCGATAAACGCCAATCCACCCAACGCCGAAACAGCCACCGAATTCATTGATCCAAATGAGCCGTTGGCATTCTGCCGTTTGGCCAGCCAGTGCAGCCCTCGACCTACGGCCTGCAAAACCTGCGGCGTAAGAGCATGACGCAATGTGCTCCGGTGGCCAAAAATCATGGTATCGCCATTGGCTCCAGCCGCCCGACAGCTTCGCCCGCCTGATCCGGCAAACGCAACCACGGTCAAGGTGACCACGGCTATTACCATAGCCCACGAGGATTTCCACCATGTCAACCGATTGCGACTCATCAGCGTTGTCCCAATCCAGTCAGCTTCCGGTTGTAATGCCTGCATCATAGTCCTTTTGATGCCCTCCCCCAGTGGCGGGTTCCTTTACGCCCCATAAATTCAGTTTAATCGCCAGCCATGGTTTCGCCAAACGGCCGATGGACGTACCGTGCATGCATCTTTCAGGAGTCGGCGACGCCCCTGATATCGTAGCCCTAAATTCCGCTTCCACCGCGCATCTGTATATCGCGATTCTGGCGTGTTTACCGCCCATAGTCACCTTCTTTGTAT
>JABEVA010000141.1 GCA_013044065.1 Phycisphaerae bacterium | reverse complement strand
TGATTTTTCTCGCCCTGCTTCCCACTCCTTCAATTCGTTTTATACGCCGAATTATCAGACGAGAGGAATCCGGTGCCGGGGCCGACCCACATCGGCATAGGCGATGTGGCGGTGTAACACTGGCTTTGGGTTGCGCCGTGACCATCGCAGTACACCACGTTGGTGGCACCTTGGTGGCGAAAGGCCTGGGTTCCCGCGGCGCGAGTATTGTCGTTGACTCCGTCGGCGTTAAACGGTACCGGGTTTAACAAGTCGGGAGCACGCATAAAGAAATCCACCCCGCCGTAATAGCCGCCATCGCCAAACAATGCACACGTGGAAGGATACTGCACTTGCGCGGCGCGGGCGGGAATTGGATTGGATTCGCCGGTGCCGTGGCCGATGTAGCTGGTATTGTAGTTGTAACCAAGCACCATCTGGCCTGGGGTCGGTGTCTGGCTCAGGGCCGGGCATACCAGCACCCGCAGGTCAGTCTGCCCAAGCCAAAGTATGCCCGGCTGAATGGTCCATTGCCCAGTCTGCGGATTCTGAATGCTGTTGATCGCCCAGTTAGGATTCCCACCGCCTCCGTCCTGCGCTGGCGGGTAAAAGCCGTTGCATATGTTAACATAAATTTGTGCCGCCAAACCGAGCTGACGCAAATTGCTCAAACAGACAATGGTTTGGGCATCTTGCCGCGCGGCGGCCAGGGCCGGCAGCAACAGTGCGATTAAAATACTGATAATCATCATCACTACCAGTAATTCAACCAGGGTAAAACCGCGACGTTTCATGTTCGATGCTCCAGAAAAAGCGGCGGCGCGGGCCAACCCCGCGCCGCCGATATTCAATTACAGTAACCGCCATCTGGCACGCCGCGGCATAAGGGCCATCGCCACAATGCCAAGGCCGACCAGTTCCAGCGCGTTTGGCTCGGGAGCGGCGACGGAATCAAGCGTCATGTGGTAGGTGGCTCCGGTCGGCACGGAAAATTGCACCACATCCACCTGGCTCAACCCGGCGGATGCAAGATTCAGCCACGTTCCGCCGGCGCTACCATCAAGCGTAGCCACCATTTGCGAATATGTTTCGCCGTTGAAACTGGCTAGGTTGCCAAGAAACGGCTTGGTCCAATCCGCCGGCTGGGTGCC
This sequence comes from Phycisphaerae bacterium, assembly GCA_013044065.1. GTDB lineage: Bacteria > Planctomycetota > Phycisphaerae > WQYP01 > WQYP01 > JABEVA01. The sequence continues at coordinate 6,671 of JABEVA010000141.1, read as the reverse complement.
GAGACTCGATTGCACGTAGTAATAGCCCGGGCCGCTCTGTACCGAAACTAGGCTATTGGTATAATAATTTGTGGGATTTTCAAATGTGATCGGGTTGCCGCCATTGAGCGGCACCAAAATGTAATCGCCTCCCGCATTTTTGCTGCCATCACCAACACTTACAATGGCTTCGGGAAAAGGCGACAGTGTCGAGGCGGGGGTACTGGCCTGCGGCTCGGATCCAACCGTGGTCGATACGTTGTTGATTGCCACGTCTGTAAATACTCCAAGCATGCCGTTGCCTGAAACCGGCTGGGCCATTTGTAAAGTGATAGATCCACCGGGTGCGACGATGGTCAATTGTGAGGTGTCCCAGGCTGGCAAAAACGGATCAGGCCCATAACCGCCGCTTGTATCACTTTGGATGGGGCCAAGCGCAGCGCTGGCATTGTCATAGCCGTTGTAATAGCTGTAGCCGGAACTACTAGTGTAGGGCGTACCGAATTGATAACCCAACACTGCCGATGCGGTATCGGTGCTGCCGCTGGCGGTAGCCGCCATCAACGGAACAGCGGATAAACATAGAATCCCACCGAAAATAAAATCCTTCATGAAAAAACTCCTTGATAAACTATCCCTCGAATTGCCGCGGTATGTGTTGGAACCACGACTTCACCCGGCTATCGGGATCATGTCTAGCCACACAATCCCGCAGCAGTATGAAAATCGTGATTCGGATCGGCGGCCAAATGCGAGGCATCGCCCCGCTTGGCACCACCGATATTCGTGCGCATAGCCGCAATTCGTCGGCCGCCAATCCCGTTCGCGGAGATGGCTAACCATTTAACAGGCAGGTCTTCTGGCTTTAGAGCGGGGGATGGCGTCGGTCTTCCCATCAACATGTTGCAGGCTTCGGAGGATCGAAACCTCATCAGCGGGAGCTGATTAACACACGACAGTGGCCGAACGCTTCGACTGCTCTTTACAGCGGCGCGTCCGCGGCGGATTTTCACCGCCTTCCCTTTTCATCCGTCAACACAACGGACACCTGTTGATTGCGAGTCTAACAACCTGCTGGAAAGTTGCAAGTCAAAAAAAGGGCTGTCTTTCGGACCTCGGAAAAGTTCACCGCACAGGTTGCGGTCCGGCCGCGGAGGAATTGGAAGACCGAGGGTCGGCGTTAAGGTGAAACTCATAGCTCCGCCGCCACCGCAGGGACTGCCCCGGCATCAGCCGCACCGCCACAAACACTTCCGGACTCAAAAAAAATTGGTTTGCCCATAGGGCGAATCGGCTCACGGGATAATCCCCGTGAACCAATACGCTCTGGCCGGTTTTTTGGTGGGTTACACGAAAATGGTTTTGGTCGGCGGGTGCCGCCTGGGTGGAAGCAAAATAACTTCCCGCAGCAACCGGATGAAAATCTGTTAGACGATTCTTGCCGTGGCGCAGCCACAGGCAAGGTGCTGGCACGACGGGAAAACCGAGCTGCAAACGGTAGGATCTGGACACCTCTACCCCGTCAAAGCAGAAGAAATTATGATTGTATTGATCGGTATCCAATGGATGTCGGCCGGTGTTCGATAATGCATAATCAATATGCAGGCGGGTTGCACCGGCCTCGACCTGATAACTTTTGTGATAATCGTAGGCCCAACCGTTATGGCCCGAAAAATTTTGGCGAAAGGCCAACTTCAAGCGGCTCTGTTCCACAGTCTGGCCCCCCCAACGTGTCACCGGATAAGGCCGGCTGAATTGGTAATCCTTTCCGTCCAAACGTTGCAGTTCGCCAATCCCGATTTTGAGAAATGGCGAGCCGGGCTTGGCTTGGGCATAGCCGGGGGTTTGAGCAATTCCGAACTCATCTACCAAGCCCGGCCAGCCTAAAAAGTGATGCCCCCGCAACGTCACAGCGGTAACGCTGCCCAGCGTGTCAAAACGCCAGCCATGTTCCGCCAGCAGATTAATCGGCGGTATACCGATCTGCACCTGAAACTCTGCGTCACCAAGAGCTTCCTGCATTGGGTGGATAGGACAATCCGCCGATGGCCTTTTGCGATCGTTGATTTTCGTTAACCGATTGGGGCTGGCTCCGATCTGTTTTTGCGGGATAACTTTCATCATTTTAAACCTCATCACCGTTTCTCTTGCTCCAACATACGCTCTTCTGGGCCGCCTGCAAGGATCGCCCCCACGCGTGGAAAAGTTTCCCAGCACGCCGTTGCCCGTGCCCCCCCACCGCTTCGACAGTATCGTCTTGAGCCGATCTTTGGCCTATAATGCAATGAGTTGAGCAGTAATGGTTGCCGCTTAACGCAGTGGGCGATTCGTTTTACCAAGGAGATTACCATGAAACGGTTACTTGTCATCGGTTTACCTGTGCTTTTGGCCATGGTGTTCATCGCGGGGTGCTCCACCACGGAACCCGTTACATCCACGGGGCGTGACACCCTTGGGTTGCAGGTCCAGGGAGCAATAAACACATTCAAAACCAGACGACCCTCCTCCGTCTTTTATTTCAACCACGCCTATGCGTATGCGATATTTCCCAACGTGGGTGGCGGGGCCGTGGGCATTGGCGGAGCCGGCGGACGCGGTGAGGTTTTTCAGCAGGGTAAACTGATCGGCTATTGCAAGCTCGTACAGGGAACCATTGGTGCCCAGTTGGGCGGGCAAACCTTTGCCGAAGTCATTTTCTTTCACACCCCGGCGGACTTGGCCGATTTTAAGACCGGCCAAATTGCCTTTGACGCCCGGGCTACCGCGGTCGCGGCATCCAGCGGTGCCGGCACTGCCGCGAATTACGAGCACGGAACAATGGTGTATGTCTTGCCATTGGGCGGGCTGATGGCCCAGGCGTCTATTGGTGGCCAGCAATTTACCTTTGTTCCGATTGGGTCCCAGGGCGCATGGTAAAGCCAGAGGTTACATCACTGCGGCACCGGCCATGACATCAGCAGTTGACCAATCCGTCTTCCCCGACGCAACGCGCCCACGTGTTTTGGGCTTGGCCATGGAAACATTGGCCATATTGCCCCGGGCGGCATTTACCCGGGCGGCCCCAACCGTGGCCATGATGCCCATGGGATCTATTGAGCGTTTGACCATTCATCACAGCGGCTTTCCGCAGGCCTGGACACTCGATGATCACGCCCTTACGGCCGAACATCTGGAATTTATCCGCCGATTTCATACCGATGCCCCGCCGGCCGGCCGCGGCTGGGCTGACATAGGCTATCACTTTGCCGTGGACCGTGTGGGCCGGGTGTGGCAAGGCCGGTCCCTGCTGCATCAAGGTGCCCATGTACGCAATCACAATCAACACAATGTGGGCATTGTGGTTTTGGGCAATTTCGATCTGCAATCGCCCACGCCGGCCCAAGTTCATGGCCTGACCGACTTGGTTACATACCTACGTTGTATTTATACCATGGGGCAAATGGAAATCTGGACACACCGCGAGTTGGCCGATGAACCCACCAGTTGCCCAGGTGAAATGCTGATGGCCGAAGTGCGGGCTTTTCGCGGATTTTGAATTTCGGTTGGCATTGGTGTTAAGCCGGGTGGCTGTCCACAGGAGTACCTGGACGGAGAACACGAACTCAATTTTCCGCTATACTATTGGTGCCTTTACTGGCAGATCGACGCGGGCATGTCACCCGGGCCGACATTAAAAGCCAGTTGACGGAGAATCTCATGGCCGTGCAGATGGAATTAGCGCGCATCATTATTGCGGAAACTTCCGATCAGCAGTTCATTTTTCTCAAAGAAAAAGAAGGCTCGCGCACGTTGCCGATTGTCATTGGATCCGCCGAAGCCATTGCGATTGACAATCGGCTGAAAGGCACAAAATTTCCCCGACCGCAAACGCATGAACTGCTGGCCAATGTCATCGACAAAATGGGCGGCAAGCTGGAACGCATTGTCATCAATGATTTGCAGGACCATACTTTTTTTGCCCAGCTTATTATCCGTCGCGACGGCCAGCGGATGGAAATCGATTCACGCCCCAGCGATGCCATTGCCATCGGTATTGCCGAAAATGTTCCCATTTTTGTCGCGGAACATGTGCTCGATCAGGTGACCGGAGACACTCCCGGCTAAGTTTATCCCGCAGCACCCAATTCAGCCCCAGTGCGTATCAAAAAAAGGACTTTATCCATGAATGTTAATCAATATGATCTGGCCATTATCGGTGCCGGCCCTGGTGGCTATGTAGCCGCCATTCGTGCCGCGCAGCTTGGTCTGCGTGTGGCCTGTATTGAAAAAGAAAGCCGCCTCGGCGGCACCTGCCTGCGGGTGGGTTGTATTCCCAGTAAAGCTCTGCTGGAAAGCAGCGAAAAATTTGTGCAGGCGAAGGAGCATTTTCCCGGCCACGGCATCCGGGTGGAAAATCTGCGTATCGAAATTCCCGATATGATGGCCCGTAAGAACCAAATTGTCGAAACTTTGGCCAACGGCATCGGCGGATTATTCAAAAAAAATAAAATCGACCGCGTGCATGGCACCGCATCTTTTCTGACCCCCAATCAACTGCATATATCCTCATCCGCCGGAGAGCACACGATTGCCGCTACCCGCATTTTAATTGCCACCGGGTCGGTCCCCATTGAATTGCCGGGTTTGCCATTTGACGGCAAGCGGGTAATCAGTTCCGACCAGGCCATTGCTTTGGAGAAACCGCCGCAGCAGTTGGTGGTTATCGGGGCCGGGGCCATTGGGCTGGAACTGGGGAGTGTATGGCGTCGGCTGGGATCACAGGTAACGGTGCTGGAACTCTTCCCGGCGGTATTACCGGGGGCCGATGAAGAAATGGCCCGACAAATGGAACGCGCTCTGCGCGATCAGGGAATGAAGTTTCATTTTGGTATTACCGCCAAAGCCTTGCGCCAGGAAAAGTCGCGTGTGCAAGTGGTGTTTGGCCCGGCTGACGGCCCCGCCGATAAAGATTCATCCATACCCGCGGATGTGGTATTGGTGGCCGTGGGCCGGCGCGCCACCGCACAAGGCCTGAATCTGGAAAAAATCGGCGTAACCTGCGATCCACGTGGCCGCATTGTGGTCAATCACAAATGGGAAACATCGATACCCAACGTTTACGCCCTTGGTGACGTAATCGCCGGCCCGATGCTCGCGCACAAGGCCGAAGAAGAAGGCATTGCTGCCGTGGAGCTGATCTGCGGCAAAGCCGGCCACGTCAATTATGACACCATCCCCTACGTGGTGTACACCGCTCCGGAACTGGCGTGGGTGGGTAAAACAGAGGCCCAACTCAAAGAAAAGTCCATCAGCTACCGCACCGGAAAATTTCGGTTTGCGGCCAATGCCCGCGCCCTGTGCATGAACGAGGCGCAGGGCCTGGTAAAAATTCTCGCCGATGCCAAAACCGATCGCGTATTGGGGGTGCATATCTTCGGGCCACAGGCCTCAAGCCTGATTGCGGAAGCAGGTCTGGCTATGGAATTCGGAGCCAGCAGCGAAGATATCGCCCGCACCTGCCACGCCCACCCCAGCCTGCCCGAGGCCATTAAAGAAGCGGCCTTGGCAGTTGATGGACGCATGATTAATTCCTAGCAAATTTTCCGCAAGCGGTGCTGGGAACCAGGTTATTCCCGGCTGAGGTGGGTGATTGATGGCCATTTTGGCTGAATCTGACACGTGGAACAGGGTGCGGCAAGTCCGCGTTAGCCACCCACAAACCCCCGTCGCACGCAGCGAGGCGGTCTCGCCATTCCGAGCGTGGTCGTGAGGATGCACACGTCGTCCTCGCGTAAATCCCGCCCCTTGGCCAGACGGCGCGCCGTCCGCTTTGCATCGCCAAGTCGGCGGAATGCCTTGGCTTCAGTCGCAAAGCCTCTCCATACGTAGACAACGATGTGCAGCGTGAGTTTATCCGGTACTTTGGTCATCTGAATTTTCTCCAATCAAGCGACGATGCCAGTCAAACACATTGGCGTATTCAAGAAAGCTGGCCCGTTCCGCGAGCCCGCTTTTGACGAAGGTCGGGCGATACGCTTGTCGCGAAAAACGATCTCGCCGTTTCTCGTCGGAAACGATGTAGAATCGCGAGGTTCGCGGGTCCGTCAGCAGAACATCATTAAATCGCAGCAGGCCGGAGTAGATGGAAGTGGAATGTTCCACCTCAAATAAGCCCTCTATTGAGTTGCGACCAGCCGCGATCCACAGAACGTCAATCTCAGAGAGTATCGCCGATACATTGTCAAAACCGCTGGGAATATCCCCGCGAAGGCTAAATTTCCGCGTCAGTGACCAATTCAGCAATGCCACGTTGTCCCTTGGGACATAAATCTCAAAACCCTTGGCGTGCCCGATCCCGGCGAGCAGCGTTTGTACGTCCCAATGAGTGAGTACGGGCAAATGACGGATGAGATGAGAATCGACGCTATTCACGAATGTTTCCAGTCCGGCAAATCCGTCCACGTTGAAACGCCCTCTTCTTGGTACGTAGAGTTCACGTGTCTGGTCACCGAAGATGATCCCAACCTTGTATTGTCCGTCACTGGCCGCTTCCGAACCGTGGAAAATTTCCTCAAAATCCGCGTACGGAACGAAAAGCGGCTGCGATCCATCGTCAAAGAAGAAGCAAATGAAAGAATTGTGACCGGCAAGCTGCCTGAGGTCGATTTCGCGCAGGCCGAAGAATGTTTCTCCGCCCGGATGTTTCTTGGAAT
>JABEVA010000140.1 GCA_013044065.1 Phycisphaerae bacterium | reverse complement strand
TAAGACATCAAATTTCCCCTGAAAATAAAAAACCGCGAAACCTGCTCGTCTGTGGCCTCGCTTGGTTGCGATCGCCACGTCGGAACGGGATGTTTATGGTATTAGCGGACAAGCAACCGCGGCGGCACGAGCCGCAGTTGGGGGCCTGCTCCAGCGTTTCCCGCAATGCGGGCCTGTAGCAACTGGACCATTTCCTGCCCAATGAGAAAATTCTGCTTATCCACCGTCACAGACGGAATGGAAGATTCCATTTCCTGTTCGGGGCTGTCCCCATAATAGTTGTCGTAGCCGGCCAGAAAAATATCTTTCTGGGGCTGACGCCCGAACAAGCGACACGCCGCCGCCACTGAAAAAGCCTCACCATCGCTGGCGGCCATAATGGCGTCAACGGGATTGGGGCCGGTCATGTGCGGTACCAGTTGGCCCGCCAGATAGCTGGATTTCACGCGGAAATGCTCCACCGTATAACGGCCACCGATGTCATCCACCCACAGTGTCGGGAGGGGTTCCAGCGAACTTTCACGCATGGCCCGGGTGTAGCCCGCCAGCCGGTCTTTTTTCCAATACATATCTTCCGGTCTTTCAAAGAGCGGAAGTATGCGTCGGCAGCCGCGCTGCAATAAATTTCGGGTGAGCGAATAGGCTCCCGCCTCATGGTCTGAAATCACGCGGTCATATTCCTGGTCCAGGGGACTATTCCCATACACCACCACCGGAGTACCTTCACGGGAGAGAATACGTATAAAGTCGACCAGTGCCTGGCGCTGGGGGCCGGCCATCTCACAAACCAGCAGGCCCGATGGCCGCACGGATAACATGCGGTCTGAAGGTTGGTTGAGCAGCCGCGTGGGCGCCAAACTCAATACGCCCTGCCCCTCCTGCCGGGCCGCCGCCGCCGCCCCGATACCGATATATTCCGACCATCCCGGTTGGGCATGGCCAGCCAGCGGAGCCTGCGCCGGGGCGAGAATCATTAACGTCTGGCGCAAAATCGCGGACACTGTACTCGATGCCGCATTGGCAAGCAGACGGGTATGGCCATCCCGGACCTGAATTAAGCCTTCCGCGGTTAAGACGCGCAAGGCCCGTTGCACCGTCGCCAGACCCACACCTATGTGCTGGCATAATTCGCGCTCGGATGGCAGGGGCATTCCCGGCTGCAAGCGGCCCTGTTCAATCCATTCCCGCAAGGTGGCAATAGCCTTGGCCCGTGGCGAGCCGTTACGAAAAACTCTTGGTTCGACCGTGGCATCCATCAGATTTAAGCCTCCAAGCTACAGCTTCGGCACCTATTTAGCTGCGCCAATCCAAGTTAAGAGTCAATGGCGCTACGTTTGACTCTGTTTGGGTTTATTTTAGCATAACGCCATTATGTGTCAAATATTCCGGAAAAATTATTTTGACCCACAATTGTATCTGCGCAGCCTCAGGCTTGACTTTTCTGTTGAATATGGGCCTTGGGCCACTGCCAATTCGGTCCCTCCATAGCCCAGCAAGGTTTCGATCGTAGCTAGATGCGATGAGTTTTCAGCGGTCAGCATGCGGTTCTGCTGGAGCTGTGCCGGACTAGCCGCTAGCCAGCCGCTTGAGTGTCGTGCCGTGGCCGCATTAACAGGGATTTTCAGCAAAACCAAATTCAGCCGTGCGATGGTTTTAAGACATTGTGCTCCGCTGTTCTCTCGCGTGCAAATCACACGAAACGTACGGAATTACGAAGATATCCGGGAGATTTTCACGATCCACAGGTGCCTTGCCAGTCCTGAATATTCTCCCGGCAAACTTTCAGGCCAGATGTGACATCTTGGCGTTGGTGGACTTGCCAGTTGCTGGACAGCAGTTCGAGAATCTGGATGTAGATGTAACTGAATCGCTATGAGGGGCGGTGCGCGGTTTCCGGGAACGGTCTAAGCGTCTTGAAAGTGATTCGTGTAAGTGAAAATAATATACTGATTTGACCCATAAGCATTGGTTCAAAAAAAATTAAACTTTTCCTCTTGCAATCAAAAAATAATTCTGTTACAATAAATCTCGTTGACCCGTTGTGGTTCTTCTTGATCGTTTTTTTTCTTGTGGCTTTCGCCACAGGCGATCAAAAAAAACCGGGGTTAAGGCCTTTTTGGAAAGGGAACAAGTTATGTTCAACTCTAAATCACAACTGTTAGCGTGCGCAGCCGCAGGCGTGTTTGCGGCCATCGGGATGGGCGGTGGGATGGCGAAGGCCAATACCATCACGGACAATTTTAATTCGGATGCGGTGGGGGCGTTCAACAGTTCCGGCGATACGCTGTTTACCAACAGCGCCGGCACGGTGAAAATCGTGAACATTGCCACGGGCAATAACGTGGCGCAATTCAGCGCCGCGGCCAACCTTGATACCAAGACCGCCGCCGGCAACGCCCCGTGGAAACCCACGCTGGCCGCGCCGCTGACCATCACCGGCGACTGGACCTTTTTATCCGCCCCGGACTACAACGACGAGTTGCACATCTACACCCGCGAAAGCGCGAGCGGTGATGGCATTCGGTTTGGAATAGGGATTCATCACGGCAGCAACACCGGTCCGGCCTATGTCTTCGCAGACCAGTATGGCGCCACAGGAACCGGCAGCACGTCGGTTGGCACGCCGGTTTATACCGGCAGTTTCACAACCAGTGTCGCTCTCGGGGATGTGCTGGCCTTTACTGTAACAGACAACGGTAGCAACATCACACTCAACGTTACAGACACCAACAACAACGCCACCGCTTCGCTGACCGAGACCAGCACCTACACGCCAACCAACAACGACTACCTGGTAAGCTTCCTGAGCAATGAGGCCTATACCGGTGGCGGCACTGGCCAAGGCAACCTCGACAACGTCACCATCACCAACTCCGCTGTTCCCGAACCCGCCACCTTAGGCCTGATGGCTGTGGCCGGCACAGCGATTCTGCTGGTGGGCAAACGCAAGCGGGCTTGAGGAGCTAAAAAAAGCCTCAAGCAGCAATGAAGCAATTGGCGGCAGGGCCGATAGGCAGCTATCGGCCTTGTCTTGTCTTGGCCGATGAGGACGGGCCGGCTTAAAGAGAAGCGCCATGAACAGAGCTTACATCAATTGCAATTCTCCAGGCAGTGGTGCAAAGTCGGGACGGTTGATTACTGTTTGGCCGCTTAGCAAGCCGGTTCCGAAATCAGCTTGTGCGGGGCGATTGGCGGGATTTTCCTTGGTTGAATTGCTGGTGGTGATCACCATTATCGGCATTTTGCTAGCGCTGTTGCTGCCCGCGCTTTCCGCGGCCAGAGAAGATTCCCGCCAGGCAATATGCCTTTCCAATTTGCATGAACTGGGCCTGGCCACCACCGAATACACCACCGAAAATAATAATTTCTATCCGGACCATCGCAGCAATGAGGCTGAAACCCTGTACGCCACCACCGAACCGCCGTGGGCCGGCACCATGGCCTATTGGCCGGTGGATTACCGCAAAGAAATTGGGCCGTACCTGGCCGCCAGTGCCAATGCCACGCAATGGTCGCCCAACTATGGCGTGTTTTATTGCCCAGATATGCTGGATGCCAGCTATCTTTTTACCCATCCTCACCCCCTGCTGGTTTATACCACTAACCCGCAGGCCATGTGGCTGGGCACCACCACCGGCGATGGTGCCACCGATGGCCGGTGCAACAGTAATTACCAAATTGCCGAAGGCTTCTTGCGGACTTATGCCAACAGTTTAACTTTTGCCCAGACCAATGGAACCACACTGATCGCCAACCCTGGCGATAACCAAAGCTTCAGCCTTAGGGCCAGCCAAATTCAAACTCCCGGCAACACCGTGGTGATTGCGGATACCGTTGCCTTTGGCATCAATTTTTATGGATTGGGATCCTTCCAATTGCCCGGCTACACCCCGCATGGGTCCGGTGCCAACGCGCTGTTTGCCGACGGCCACGCCGCGTGGCAGCCCCTCAACACCCTTAAACCGCAATATGGCCAGGGCTGGGGAAGCAGTGCCCAGTTTGTGTACTATTGGTAGTCGGTGGGTGGTTTTTAGGAGTTTGGGATGAGGAGTTAGGAGCGAGAAGTTTTTGCACGCTGGGCGGGTGAAGGGTTTTTTTG
>JABEVA010000139.1 GCA_013044065.1 Phycisphaerae bacterium | reverse complement strand
TGCCCTGCCTAACACCAATACATGAAATGCCCGCCGCGTCGGGCCTGCGCCCAAATAGCGCAGAGGTCTTTGACAAGTAAAGACGTGCATCGCCGATGGCCCCGTCGAAGCCACCAGACGCACCGTGCCAATAAAAGGAATTCGACCCTCGCGCCCATGTTGCGCGCCTCACCCCAAAAAATGAGGTAGGAAAAAAAATTAACTTGGCCATCTTGGCCCCCTTGAACGTAAGTGGTACTTTGGAAATGATTTATGAAAATCATACAACTTGGCCCCCTTGCCCCGCTAACTTGGCCCTCTTGGCCTCCTTGCCCCGTCGCCGTCGCCGCAGCGACAGATCTCCACCCGCGCAGCGCGCCAAACCTCCTGAATTCTGTCTCTTGGCTCCTGACTCCTGCGGCCATAGCCGCATCAACCCGGAAAATTAAAAAAAGTTTGGCCATCTTGACCATCTTACCCGAAAACCCCAACAAAATGGCCTATTTTTCAAGATGGCCAACACCAAAATCTTGGCAATCTTGGCAATCTTGCCCGTCGCCCGTCACTCTGCGTACCTCTGCGTCCGGAGTTTATCCCGATGTCTGTCGGGACGGTGAATCCCCCGTCGTCGTCCCCCGCGCAGCGTGCCAAACCCCTGCCTTCTGTCTCCTTGCAAAAAAATCTGTTGATCTTGTCGATCTTGACAATCTTACCCCCAAAAAAGCCAATGCATTGGCCCATTCGACTGGGCCGGGCGTCTGGAACCACCCACCCGTGCCCGCCGTCGATACGCAGATGTCTCTGGCCCAACAATTCCGCTGCTGCTCCGAGGACTGCCCCATCCTTGGATGCTAGAATTTATGACCGCACCGCCGCCGACCAGCCATCCCGTCTGCTTCCCGCGCACCTGAATTTTCGGTAAAATTCGCCCTCCGCTGGAAGATAACACCATCCAGTGCGTTTACCTTGAGGCAGCCGGCGAACGTACCGCCACGAGATGGGCCTATTTTGGGGGCAAACTTTCCTAACCCATGCGAACCAGCAAAACTCCATCCAGTCCCCCTGCACCATCCCTCTGGCTCACCGCCGTGGTCCTGATTTTGCTTTGCCTGCCCGGCTGCGCCAACCTGCGCGTTACGCAACCCCCACAAACCGCCGATGAACAATTCTTACTTTCCCAAGCCACCGCCCAAGCCATCGCCCGGCTTTCCGTAAGCAACCTGCGCGGTCGACGGGTGTACGTCAGTTTCAAATACCTCGGCCCCCCGAAGACGTTGCCCAGCCAGCCATTTCTCGAAGCTGACTTGCGGGCTCATCTGCTTAAGGGGGGCGTCCTGCTATGCAATCACCGCAAGAAATCACAGATCGTACTGGAAGTGCGCTGTGGAGCGTTGGGAATTAATCAGTATGACTTGCTCATCGGCATTCCTCAATTTTATGCCGGCAACGTCTCGGCCTCCAACGGCAGTTATGGCATTCCCCTGCTGATTCCACAATTAGCCATACTTAAAAATACCAAACAGCAGGGTTTTGCCAGTGTGGCTTATGTCGCCTACTGGCGCAAAACCGGCGATATTGTAGCCAGCTCCGGACCCTTTCTGGGCAGGACGGAGCGTAGCGACTGGTGGTTCCTTGGCTTCGGACCGCAGACTTCAGGAAATATACCGCCCGTGCAATATCCCTGACCGCGTGGGCATCAGGCCCACCATGGAGCTTGACTCATGTCTCACTTCCCCACAGATGCATCGCCGCCGGCAGCTCGGCCACGACGAAGGGTCTGGCTGGCCATCCTCGCCATTCTTTGCATCGGCCTGATCTTTATTCTGGTGGCGGCGTGGCTTGGTGGATTGAGACTTTTAAATTCGGCCTCGGCCCATCAATGGGTGCTCAACCGGCTACAAACGCGTATTGGCCTGCGCGTCCAAGTAAAATCCATACACATTCGGTGGACCGGCACCACCACCATGCGTAACGTCCGGATCGCCATGCCGCTGCATAAGCACGCATTTGCGATCATTCCCAAACTGGTTTTCCACCATCACAATGTTCTCTGGATTTTGCTGACCGGGGAACTGGGCCTTAAGGCTCTCATCGCCACCAGCCCACGCCTCACACTTCGCCGCGATTCCACCGGCGATTGGAATCTGCCCACAGCCTGGCGCGATATTCGTACCGCTTGGCAGGCTGGCAGCAGTCACGCCAATTCAATCAGCGCATGGTCTACCAACCTCCCCGCCATCATCATTCACCAGGGGGCCATCCAGATTGATACCCTCCGGCCTGAGAGTCTCACCATCCCGCGGATATCCTTCTTCGGCCAGCCCGATGGCCCAATAACCTGGAAGTTCTCCCTGGCCGCCGGTTCGCCTGGACCAAAATCCACGCATACCCCCAACCTCCAGATCAATGGAGTGCTGGTGCCGGCCCAGTCTTGGCGGCATCACATTCAGTTGCGCGGCCGGCATTTGGCCCAATGGATACGTGCGCTTCGGCCGGGCTGGACCAGCCCCACCAACGTCCGAGCCACTTTGCGCGGTGCACTTTCCGGCATTACTCTCCACGATAAAATCACCCATGCTCATATTCGTTTGGGCACCACCATTTTCGGGGGAACCGCCGACCTGACCTATTCCGGTAGCTCTTGGCTAGTGAGCGCCGAAAAGGTTCGTCTGGACCTGGAAAATATCGCCACGCAGTTACAAATCTACCGGGGCCAGCTATGGGCTGACCGCCAAGGATGGCATCTGGCCGATATGCATGCCCAAGTGGCCGGTGGTGGCTTGCGGTTGGCTGGGGTGTTCAATCCCACCACCGAATCCGCCACACTCGATGCCGCATGGAACAACATCTCTCTATTGCACACGTACCTGAACAGCGGCCACCTGATGGCGTCCCTGAGTTCACCTTGGCTTGGCCATCGCTTGATCTCCGCCACCATAGCTACGTCAGGACGCTCCCGCTATGGCCGATGGCGTACCCACCTGACACTCGCCGCACACGGCGCTTTTCATACCGGCATGCGCTGGCGATTAATAGCCCCGGTCATAACCTGGCGGCACCGGCATACCCTCACTCTGAACAAAGTGCATGCCACCGGAACCATCAACCGCGCCAAAATAACCGTCGCCCAATGTTCGCTGGCCGAAGATCCACATCTGCAACTCAACGGCCGTTATCATTTTCGCGACCATCTCTGGAATCTCTTCGTCCGCAGCGATACCACTGCGATTCCCGTGTTGCCTCTGCCCGCCCATGTCCATCTACAGCTAAGAGCCTCCGGCCGCGGAGTTCACGTCCAGCTTGATCAGCTTTTACTTAAGAGCCGAGTTTGGAGCCTCGCTGCCACCGGCCAGTGCATTTTGGCCGACCAATATCCCGCTCATCTACAAGTCACCGCCACCAATATTCCGCTGGTCAATCATTCACCCGGAACCACATCGGCTTGGGCTTTGGGAGGCCTGATTTCCGGCACACTTTTGATGCGCGGTAATCTGCGACCACCCGATCTTTCCTTTACTGGACGCCTCAATGGCACACATTTTACTGTCAACCGCCACCTCCTCGCGCTTCCGCCTGTCCATGCCACCGGACGAATCAGCCATGGGCAGATATCTATTTCGGCCGCACCAGTCAAGGTTCTTGGCGGTCAGCTTCAGGTTAAATTTCTCGCCCGTACCTCCGGAGCGCTGGCTGGACTTACGCTGCACGCCACCCATATTTCCGCTCGGCGAACGGTGGCCCTGCTGTTAACCAGTCCCCCCGAGGGAATTCGCGGTCACCTCGGACTGAATTTGCACATCGTGGTCCCCAGCAGAAACCTTTCCAAGGCTGTGTTGCGTGGCCGGATGACCAGCACAAATCTCCTCATTCCAAGCCTCAATGCTCATCTGGCCACCATTGCCATTCACCACGCGGTTGCCTCCCTTCACTATGCCCGTGGAACTTTGAAACTGGATCCCATCACCATCTCCAGTGGCACCGCCACCGCCCTTTGCGGAGTAAAGTGGAGCCATGCACAGCCCGCCGATATCCTCTTTCATACCCGCCTGAACTCCTGGACCTTTCGCGATCCGATCGAACACCTGACACTGAATCTGTCCGGTGAATCCAGGGGCACATTCAACTGGAAAACCAGCGGCATTTATGGTACCGGGACTATAAACATGGCCATCTTCCACCGGAATCTACCCTTGAGCCACGCCACCCTGCAAATCACCGGTACCGGGCACGCGATCACCGCCACCCGTTTAGTGCTTAGCGCTGGCCAAAACACCCTCACCGGCCACGGAACCTGGAACATCAACCATCCGCTGGCCAGCACGGCGGTGTTAAAATGTCATTTGCCCAATCCCCAGATATTGCTTCCCAACACATCGTGGACCAGAATTCTAACCGGCTCCTTTAGTGGAAATCTGTGGCTTGGCCATGCCACCAGCCCGCATCCTCTGGGTCCGATGGAATTGCAATTGCATTTGGCCGCCCATAAGGCCAGTCTGGGAGCTATTCCGATTGGAAACCTTGGGATCCGGCTTTTCGTCAATAAAGCCGCTCTGGTGATGGACCAAGCCACACTGGCCTTTGCCGACGGCCATCTGCGTTTGTGGGCCAGCGTCACTCGTCATCAAAAGACGCTGTTTTCAACCGACGCAGCACTGCGATTTTCCCGCATTAACCTCGATGAACTCACCCGCACGGTTTTGACCAAGGCCCGACCCACTCCCGGATTGCTTTCCGGTCAGGTTACCGCCGTAGCTCTCTCCAACCATTGGCAAGACGCCACCGGATCCGGCAGCCTGCGCATCATCAGGTCCAATCTGGCGGGCACTACTATTTTGTCATCCATTTACCGGCTGCTCAATGTGCAGTTGTCCAAGAACAATCCCACCGGCAGTGGCGAGGCTAAATGGCGTATCGACGGAGGAAATGCGGAAATTACTTCCCTGCGTTATTTTAACCGGGGAACGGAGATTATCGGCTCAGGCCGGCTCAGCCATCTCTGGAAAATGCCCGATTGTCAACTCCACGGTTACGTCGTTGGAACCGTCCGCCCATTCAAGAGAATCCACATCCCTTTTGTACCCCAGGCCCAAGCCATTCTTAACGCCTTGGAATCCAGCGTCAGCACCGTCCAAGTCAGCGGTACCTGGAAACACCCGACCACCACCCCGGTGGTGTTTAAAAATCTCGGGCGGGATATTCAAGATGCCTTTATTAACGCCATCGTCGGTCGACCATCCACCAATCCTTGAAGAAGTCAAGACTATTTCTTCCGGCTGGTCGGGATAGACAAAGGCGTTACCGGCATATGAAAATCAGTGATGCCGTAGCGGTGCGCCGGGAAACGCAGTGATTCAATCCAGTCAATCACTGCTCGCCGGTTGAACACATGATACCGCGGCCCGCGCTCAGGCTTACCCGGATGCCGATAGGCCGCATCGTCCCGCGGCAGTAGATATTGATACAGCAACGACAGTGGCGGGTTGCCGCGATTGATAAAATTCCGCCCCTTGTATGCCAATTTGTTCAAGACATAAAAATTGGTGTAGGTTTGGCGGAGGTTGGCTCGCCCTCCCGCTCCAAAAAGCCGGAATCCCGGTGCTCCCTGCCCGCGATGGCACCCTACCGTGGCGCAGCTTTGCAGCACCACCGGTTCCACGGTCTGGCGAAATGTCCGCATGGCTTGCGGCTCACTGTGAATGTGTACTTTGTCCCAATACTTGGCCTGCCCCAACCGCAACATCAAACGCACCTGTTGGACAAAGTTATCCGGACTGATAAACCCTTCGCGCTGGCGACGGGTCGGAAACGGATTTTGATAATCCGGATCCTGCAGAATCACGCGCCGCCAAAATTTCAGCAGTGTCTTTTGTCCACCGACAATTGTCCCTTCCAGTGGGCCGCTTTCATGGCGCGAAAGTTCCCACAGCCTGATCTTATAAATATCGTCCATGGTCAACAACCTATGGAGTTTCTTCTTACCCGGCTGGGTCGAAGCCACTTTGTTTGTGTTCTTCTTTTGGCCGGCAATCTTCGAGAGGATCAAACTCTTGAGCAACTGCGCGTCCTGATAGGCCGGGTTGATTTTTAGCGATGCATCCACTTGTTTGAGCGCCTGTTGATACCGGCCATCATCGTAAAGCATCCGAGCCAGCTTCTCATGGCCGATTGCATCCTTGGGACTTAGCGCACGCTCCTGCGCAGCAATCTGCTGCTGGCTCGCCGCCATTGTCACCCCGGATCCGCACGACATGGTACCCCATACCAACGCTAGTACCCCCGCTGCGGCCATTGGCCCACACTTCCCTTGCCATCGTGGTGAAAGATTCATGCTTCGCTGCCTTTCAAAAAAACCGCGGCCCGGCGATGCCCCGCCGACACGCTCAAACCCGCATTTTTCACTGGCTCGATCCAGCCAATCCGCTGACTCTCCGCTGCACACTATAATGCACCCGTCGCTTTGCCTCAAGGAAAAACACCGAACCCTTAAGACCGATACCAAGCAACAATTCCTGCAAACCGATATAATCATCCCGGCCCTGCCAGAATCCCATCCGACATATCGGCTGTTGGAGTAGGCTGGGCGTGGCCACGTCGGAGCTTCTCTTGAATAGAAAGAAACGCCCCAGCGATCCCCC
>JABEVA010000138.1 GCA_013044065.1 Phycisphaerae bacterium | reverse complement strand
TTGGTGTTGGGTGGCCATATTGGGCCGAGAAAAATGGGCTTATGGAGATTTTAACCATGTGTCCAGTGGTAAAAGGTTGGAAATTGCTGATTCTGCCTGCGGCGATGGCCGCCTTGAGCGGATGCACCCATTTGGCGGGTATTGTTGTGAGTGGAGAGACCGGTCGTTCCGTGCCTCATGCAGAATTTTCAGTGGGCCAGCCGGGGGAGGTTGCAGCCACCAGTCGCCATTACAGCCGAGCATCCGGAAAGTTTGATTTTTATATTGACAGCCTGGATCAAGACAATCTGTGGGTGTGGTCTGGTCGTGGAGACCCATCAGTAGATGCAGTCCATATAAATCCCAGCGAGATTTCCACGCGAATGCGGATATTATTACCCGACAACAGCGGTCATTTTCGTTGATTATGGACTGGCGAAAAAAACTTCGGTCCAAAGCAGGTATTGGCCGATGAAGGTTGGACGAGAGGTTTTTGTGAGGGATAGCGGCAACGTCCGATAATGCAATTTTGCCAATTTTCTCAAGTTGCGGCTACACATTTGGTGTGGCGAGTGTATATGATCTATTGGGTTCGACCCGTTGATGGTTGGACCAAAGTTGTGCTGATCCGCAATCGGCGGTCGCTCTGGTACCGGCTAAAAACGGTCCGTGGAGTGACGGAATGTGGTTCGGTGGCAAAAGTGGGTTTTGCCAAACGGTTTTGGGATCTCGGCATTTCGATCTCCGGAAGGACTTTTTCGGATCGAATGAAGTGGGTGTCTGGGTTTTGCCTTGGCACCGACGGCGGGATCGTGAGAACTTGTTCACCGGCAGGTTCGCTGGTGCCGGTTTCCAAGCGATACCTTCCGCAGATAAGAAGCGGTTAGGCCTTAACGGTTGGTGGGTAAGTTTCAGGGGCGTGAATTATGTTGGCGTACTCAAGTAGCAGCAAAGAAATTGGGGATTTTCGAGGAGCACGTGGCGTTTCCTTATTGGCCGTGGCAGTTTGTTCCATACCGTTGGCACTCGCTGCAACGCCCAGCGTCCGCGCCGGGGTGCCCGCCGATGCGTCTATCCTGAATCAGATTGGTGCCATGCAATTAGCGGCGATGCATCCCAATTTGAATGGAGCGGGCGTGGTGGTGGCCCAGGTGGAAGCAGGGGGTAATAATTTTGAGGCCGATCCGAATGCGATAGGGCAGGCAACCACCGGGTTTTTCACGTACATTGACTCCAATGGTGCAGCCGGCACGACGTATTCCAGCGCTGACGGCTCCGGCCACGCCAGTACGGTGGGCAATTTCTTCTACGGCGGCGGGGGCTATGGCGTAGCGGCGGGGGTGTCGCACGTGTACAACTATAGCTCCAGTTATTTTCTTGGCAGCGTCGTCGGCGGTGCCAGCGGCAACACCCCGGTGATGCCGACTACCGCCATTGCCGATCCGGTGGCCAACCCCACGGAAGCCCTGGCCAATGGCGATGCTCCGCCGATTCCGGCCAAGGTGGTCAACCAGAGCTTTGTTATCACGCCCTCGGCCGCGAATCCCGACGTACCGGTTCCCGAAAGCTATTACAACATTCAATACGACAATTACACCGATTTATACGGCACCATCTTTGTTTCCGGTGTGGGTGATGGTACGTACACGCAGACATTTCCGAACAGCGAGATTAATCCGCCGGCCACGGCTTACAACTCCATTGCCGTGGGGGCATACGGCGGCCGGACCGGGGTGGGGCCAACTGCCGATGGCCGCTCCAAACCGGACCTCGTCGCTCCGGGCGGTGCCACCAGCTTTTCAACACCGTTGGTTTCCGGAGCTGCGGCCCTGTTGGTGCAGGCCGGCAACCGCGGTACCGGTTACAGCGCCGGTGACGGTCTTAGAGCCTCTACGTATGCCACCACCGCCACCGATGAGCGCACCATCAAAGCCTTGCTGCTTAATGGGGCGGTCAAGCCGGCCGGTTGGTCCCAGACCTACACCAACGCGTTTGGGCAGATCCAAACCGGCGCGTTGGATCCACGGTACGGGGCGGGCGTGCTGAATGTTTACAATTCCTATGAGCAGTTGGCAGCGGGTCGCGAAGCGCCCACCAGCACGGGTGCTGGCGGTGCGGTGGAAAAGTCCGCGGTAGGATGGGACTTTAATACCCTTTCCACCGCCACCCAGGCGAACAGCTACGAATTTAACCTAGCCTCTGTGCCCTCCGGTTCCAGCTATACGCTTACCGCCACGTTAGTGTGGAATGTGGGCCTGACTCCGTACAATGGGATGCAATCCCTGGACAACCTGCAATTGCAGTTGTATGGCCCCAATGGCCAGTTGATCAGCGCCGGTGCGAGCCTGGTGGATAACGTACAGGAACTTTACCTGCAGAATCTTTCGGCGGGCCAGTACAATCTGGTGGTAACAGGCCTTCCGGAAGGCGTATTCGGGGGACCCACGCCGTACGCTTTGGCATTTAATTTCCAAGATCCCAGTGGTTCCAGCGTGCCTGAACCTTCGGTGCTGGCCCTGTTGGCCGCTGGCCTGACACTGCCGCTGCTCAAGCGTTTGCGTCGCAAAACGCGTATGACCTGAAAACCGCATGCCGCCCAATGGCGACGGCAAGTGCAAAGTTTAAAACTTAAAATAGAGTACCGCCGTGGCCGTAGTCACCAGAGCCAGTGGAAAGCCCACCTTGAGGTATTCCACAAAAGAAAGCCGGATGGAATAGCGGGCACTTTGCTCGGCTACAATTAGAGGGTCTTCGGGCAATCGAGTGGGTAAAAATACACATTTTTGGGAACATTCCGCACACATATAGAA
>JABEVA010000137.1 GCA_013044065.1 Phycisphaerae bacterium | reverse complement strand
GTATGAAATTCCAGGGGCGGCACAGGGGCGGTGGAAGGCGGGGCTGACGCCGCCGCTTGATTGACCAGGTCAATGGCCTTGCGGATGCAGGTCAACATGCCCAGGGCCAGCACATCAATTTTCAAAATGCCCATGGCATCCAGGTCGTCTTTATCCCATTCAATGATGGTGCGGTCGGGCATGGCGGCATTGGCAATGGGCACCAATTCGCACAGCGGGTCTTCGGTGATGACAAATCCGCCGACATGCTGGGAAAGATGGCGGGGGAAGCCCAAGATGTCGGATGTCAGCCGATGCAGCAAGCCGATGGTGGGATCGCTGGGATGGGCCCCGATGGCCTGCAATATTCGTGGTTTGCCGACGTCTGGATTCCACCAGTCGGTGGATTTGGCCAGTTGGTCGACGCAACTTTGGGAAAGCCCCAGGGCCTTGCCGACATCGCGCAGGGCGCTGCGGGGCCGATAGGTGATAACTTCGGCGGTAAGGGCGGCGCGGTGGCGGCCGAAACGGCGGTAAATATATTGAATCACCTCTTCCCGGCGCTGATGTTCAAAGTCGATATCAATATCGGGAGGTTCGTCGCGTTGTTTGCTGATGAAGCGTTCCATTAAAAGATCAATACGTGTCGGATCCACGGCGGTAATGCCCAGGCAATAGCAGACGGCGGAATTGGCGGCGGCTCCGCGGCCCTGGCATAGAATGCCGCGGGACCGGGCGAATTGCACAATGTCATAAACGGTTAAAAAATAGGCGGGATAATTTAATTCCCGGATTAAATTGAATTCATGTTCCAGTTGTCGGCGGATGGCGGCGGGAATGGCGTGGGAATACCGCCGGGCTGCTCCCTGCCAGGTCAGGTCCATGAGGTAATCCATGGCGGATAGGCCCGGTGGATGTATTTCATGGGGATACTGATAGACCAGTTGATCCAGGGAAAAGCCGGCCACCCGCTGGGCGATGTCGAGCGTGCGCTGCAAAGCCTGCGGATAAAGGGCGAAAAGACGGGCCAATTGTTGGGGCGCTTTGAGATAACGCTCGGCATTGGCCGCGCGCCGCAGGCCCAGTTGATCCAGGGTGCAGCGGCAGCGTATGCAGGTGAGCACATCCTGTAAAACGCGGCGTTGCGGATGGTGATAAAGCACGTTGTTGACCGCCACGATGGGCACCCGCACGTGTTGGGACAATGCGCAGAGTTCCGCGGCATGGCCGGCATCATCGTGGCCATACCGTGGTGTTATCGCCAGCGACAGGCGGTCATCGTCAAATATATTGCGCAATTGCCGCAGAACTTTCGGGAAAGAAGCGGTGATGGCCGGTGGAGCAATCACCACGGAGAGCAAGTTGTGTTGATACGGCTGAAGATCCGCCAGATGAATGATGGAAGTGGCTTGGTTGTTGGCGCGGCTGCGGCCCAGCGTGATAAGCCGGCATAGCCGGCCCCAGGCGGCGCGATCCACGGGGTACAAAAGCAGGGCGGTGTGATGATCCGCCAGATCAATGCGGCAGCCGGGAATCAGAGGAATATGTGCCGCCTTGGCAGCCACATAAGCCCGCACCATGCCGGCCATGGAGGCATGATCGGTCAGGGCGATGGCCCGGTATCCCAGGGCGGCTGCGGTGGCCACGAGTTCTTCCGGATGGCTGGCCCCGCGTAGAAACGAAAAATTGCTGGTGACGTGCAATTCCGCGTAGGCAATGGTGGAAACTGCGCGCTGGGGATGATGGATCGCGGTGGGCTTGATTTTTGGGACGGGTTGTTCCGGCATGAGAGCACCTTGTGGCAGGCGGTGGTGGATAGCTTACACCCATAACCCATGGACAAACCATCGATCGCTGTGCAGTTCATGAAAAATCCACAGCCATTGGCCAGGGTGGGTGTCAACGATGAAATAATCACGGGTTTCCGGAGGATCCGATCGCCACCATGGGGTATCCAGACGTTCCGGCCCCAGGCCGTGGACGCAGCGATATTCCAAGTGTCTCCATTGCAGGTGGGAAGGCGCCTGGTCCGGTGCGGAGACGGTGGCGTGGATCGGTTCCGGATGAGCCAGCAGGACTGACGGACGATAAGATTGGAGCCAGGTGAAACTCTTTCCGCCATCCGGGGCGGCGGTGTTTCTGTGTGCGTGCCAAGAGGGTAAAAATGGCGGATAGGCCACGGATTGTTCCGGCACGTGCGATTCCAGGGGGGCGATGCGGCGGATGGCGTGTTCCGCCAGACGGGTACGCAAAATATCCAGGGTGTGACCAAGACGGGTAAGATTTTCACGGGAAAACATATCGTCGTCGGTCCGATGGGTGGGCAACTGTTGCTGGGGTGCTGGAACAAAATCCACAGCCATCAGGGTCATGGTTTCCACGCCGCCGGTTAAACGCAGAGCTTCAATTTTGGGCCGCAGTAAAGTCCAGAGATGGGAGGCCTGTTGGCATGGTTGGGCGAGTGTGATGAAGGTGGAACATGGGGCCAGATCCGGGCCGGCAAAGTCGAGTTGGCAGGCGGTGAGGCTTTGTCCCCGCATCTGCAGGGCCATGGCGAATTGGGCTACCAGAGTGTGGGCGGCGGCCAGTATGGGGGGCAAGTCCATCATGGGACCATCGCCACGGCATTGCACGGTCAGCGCCTGGTCAAAGCGCAGCGGTGCGAAAAGTTCAGCCTGAATTCCCAGAGCCTGGTGCAGTCGGTGGAGCACTTGGGTACCAGCGTGCAAGGCCAGTGAATGGGGCGGCAGGTTGAGCAGATCGCCGATGGTGGTAATTCCCACCTCATCCAAGAAATTTTGGGTGGCCGGGGCAATGCGCAATGCCGCCGGCGGCAGAGGTTGCAGCAGATTCGCAAGATCCGTTGGCGCAGCGAGAATAACGGGTGGCGGGGCAAATCTGGCCAAGGCCCAGGCGGCACCAATGGTGGGTGCCGCTGCGAGTTTTACCTGCAGGCCTTTTTGATCCAGCAGATGCCGGATGCGCTGGAGTAAAAATATTTCTCCGCCAAACAGGTGCGCCACACCGGAAATATCAAGGATGAGTCCATCGGGGGTGGGTTCGGGATGGGTGGTAGAGGTGTGTTCGTCCACGCTTACTTGAGGGGAAAAGCGCATCATCCATCGGGCCAAGTTGGTGATGGATTTACGACTGGCGGCGGGGTCGAAAGGCAGAATTTGTGGCGATGGTGTTGCGGGTAAAATAGCTTGGGCCTGCACCAACGGCGCTCCCGGTCGAAGGCCCAGATTCCAACATTGTCGGCAGCAGCGGAAGACAATTTCCTGGCGATGCCGATGATGGATGAGCATCATGGGAGGCAACATGGCCTGTTGGCATGCGGTGGCGGAGAGGCCGGGCCAGCGTTTGCGCCGGATGCGTTGAATATCCCAAAATGGGAAGTAGAGATAAACAATTCGTTGGGCCATGGATCCCCATATTCCAAGTGTTCGTATTTTGTTAGGTATAACATGAGCCAAGGTATAACGTCAAGCGACGGCCGGCAAAACGAATGCTCAAGGCCGCTCCTTATGTTCGCATGTTCCATTCTCCGGGATAAAACATTGACGTTACAAAAAGAATCTGGTAAGATTACAAAGTGTGGAAAATCGATAATCTCCAGCCGGTGGGCCGGGGGTTGGTTTTTTCACGGTGTGACGTGTGAGTTGATACGGAGTGCGTGGCTTATAAAGCCGATTGGTTGCGGTGAAGATTGAACAATGCCTCCTCGACCAATCCTGCACGCCGGTTAAAGTTTTCCCTGGGTGGAATTGAAAAGCTATCAGGGAAGACCGGTTTGCCGGGCGAACCGAATAGATTGACGAATGGTGAACCAACAGTGGAAAACAATCCCTACAACCCGCCATGGATGCCGCTGGGTGAACTTGGATCCGGGCATCACCTTGGGCTGGATATTCCGGGCCAGACCGCTTGGAATGTTTCCCATGGAAAATTGCCGGGCAGGGGGACTCCACCCAAGGCGTCGGTCGGTTGCGTCGCATCGGAAAGCATCAATTCCATGATTCGCAATAAGATCGTCGGCCCCGGTGTCTGGCCGGGGTCGCGGCCGTGTTGGCGGTAATTTTCTCCATTGGTCATCTGTTTTAATCCTGCGTGATATCTCCCAAGCCGGGTCGGTGCGACCGAACCTGAAGCGATAAGCCTCGAGATTCCTTCAACCATTCGCCGGGCACGTTGCCGGGCGAACTGCTGCGGCTTTACAGTTTCACTGTTCCGTTGGAATGGGTGAAGCTGGCTTGAGTGAGGTGTTCTTATGAGCCATGACGCTATATACAATCTGCTATTTTCTTCCCTGGGGCGGGGGATGCTGCCGGGACCGGCGGCTTTCACGATTCAGATTGAAGCTATCAGTGCGTTGGTCGGGTTTGCCGTGGGGGGCGGGCTTATCGCCGTGGTGATCAAGGTGTTGGGTAAATCGGCCCGACAGCGGCAAAAATTGCAGGCGGATGATGTGCTCTCTGATGCCGGGCGCAAGGCCGTGGATATTGTGCGGCAGGCGGAAATGTCGGCCCGGGATCAGGCCGTTAAAATAAAGGAAGTTTCGGAAAAGGAGCTGGATGCCTTAAGGGAGGAATTGCGCACACTCGAACAGCGCCTGCTCAAGCGCGAAGACATGCTGGATCGCAAACTTGATACCCTGACCACCAAAGAAAAAAATCTGGAGGGCATGGAACGTTCGCTCGCCGATCGCAGCCGCAATATGCAGGCCAAGGAACAGCAGTTGGATCAAGCCTTGGATCGGCAGAAGGAACTGCTTATTCAAATCACCAACTTGAGCATGGAAGAAGCCCGCCAGCTTCTGCTGACCCGTGTGGAAGCCGAGGTGCGGCGCGATATGGCGGCCATGGTGGATAAAATAGAGGAGCAGGCCCGTGAAGAGGCCAAGCAACGTTCCACCAATATCATGCTTCAGGCCATGCAGCGGTACGCCGCCGAAGTAACCAGTGAAGGCACCACCAAAGCGGTGGCCATTCCCAGCGATGATATGAAAGGCCGCATCATCGGTCGCGAGGGCCGCAACATCCGGGCGTTTGAACAGGCCACGGGCGTGGATGTCATTATTGATGACACGCCCGGCGTGATTACCGTCAATTGTTTTGATCCGATTCGGCGGGAAGTGGCCCGACTGACCATGGAGAAACTGATTGCCGACGGCCGAATTCACCCGGCGCGGATCGAGGAAATCGCCAAACTCACGGAAAAGGAAATGGAAAACAATATTCGGCAAATCGGGAAGAAGGCTACGCTGGAAGCCAATATCGGCGGCCTGAATCCACGGATTTCGGAAATGCTGGGGCGGCTGCATTATCGCACCAGCTATGGGCAAAACGTCCTTCGCCACTCCATGGAAGTGGCCTTTTTATCGCAGATGATCGCCGATGAATTGCGTCTGGATTCGGCGCTGGCCCGGCGGGCCGGGCTGCTCCATGACATCGGCAAGGCCATGGATCATGATCAGGAGGGTGGCCACCCGGCTTTGGGTATGGAATTCTGCCGCAAATTCAACGAGCCGGAAGCCGTACTCAACGCCATCGGCGGACACCACAACGACATTCCCGCCACCTCGCCGTATACGCCCATTGTCATGGCCGCCGATGCGATCAGCGGCGCGCGGCCGGGAGCGAGGCGGGAAAGTCTGGAACGCTACATCAAACGTTTGCAGGAACTGGAAGCCATCGCCACAAGCTTTCCCGGGGTGCGGCAGGCCTTTGCCATTCAGGCCGGTCGCGAAGTGCGGGTCATCGTGGATCCCGAACGCTGCGACGACGCTGCGGCTAAATTGATAGCCCGTGAAGTGGCCAAACGCATTCAAAATGAAATGACCTTCCCGGGTGAAATAAGGGTCACCGTGCTACGCGAGGTGCGGGCTGTGGAACTGGCACGATAAAAGAGCACTGGTTTGAAAGACGATGATACAGTGCCTGACCCCGGGCAAGGCGATGCGCCGCAAACGCCGATGGCCGCGCCCCGGCCACTGACATGGCGGATCGTTGTGCTGCTGGCCGGGCTGTTGATAGTGGCGGCGGGTGTAGCCCAGTGGAAAAG
>JABEVA010000136.1 GCA_013044065.1 Phycisphaerae bacterium | reverse complement strand
GCCACGTGCTGGTAAAACGGCTGACCGTCGGCGGCGGGTAATTCCTGGATTTCACCGGCGCTGGGGTTGCTTGTTCGCAGCAGAATAAATACGCCTTTACCCGTCTTTTGGGCAAGATCGGTGAAGGGTTTGATTCCATCGCTGCCAAAATAAGGATTGATGGTGATGGCATCAGGGCCGGCGGTGTGGCCGAGATCGCTGAAGCTGTTGTCGGCCAGAGCGGCGGCGGCGTATTGTTCAGCGGTGTGGCCGATATCGGCGCGTTTCACATCGCCAATGACCAGCAGTCCGGCGTTCCGGGCTTCCTGCACCAGACGACCATAGACCTGCCAGCCGCGCCATTGGTAGCGCTCAAAATAAGCGCTGTTGATTTTAACCGCCGGCACGTGCATGGCCGCCACTGCGATGATTTGCCGACAAAATTCGAACATGGCGTTGACGCAATCGCCGGCCCGGGCAGAGTCGTTCATGCCCGGCTGAGAGGTAAGGGCGGGCGGGAGCTTTTCATAAACGGGATCCAAGCCCAAAATCAAGGGAGTTTGCCTTTGATCAATGGCGGCGAGCAGGCGGTCGGCGAAATTGGCGATAGCCATGGCAAAATTCCTGATACGTACCGTAGTGGTTTACGGCATGGATAAATTCAGGTCACGGCGATAAAGGGCGAAGAGTTCCATGAACTGGGAATTGAAAACAAAATTAAAATCCGGAAACTTCATGCCGGACATGTTCTGGTCAATATGCGAAAACATGAGGTCCACCGTGCCCACGGCCAGTTCCACAGGGGCACCGCCATGCCATGTGCGGGAGGCAATGCGGCCCTCAATGGAAGCACCGGTTTCATTAAGCTGGCTGATGGCGGCGCGGTAGACCAGTTGTTCGCCGGGGCGAACCAACCGTTCAAACGCGGCCTGGTTGATTTTCGCGAGGATCACCTTTTCCTTGAATTCCCGCACCGCCCCGACGAGAATTCCGCTGGTTTGGGCCATGCCTTCGATCATCAGACTGGCAGGCATGATGGGAAAGCCTGGAAAATGAGCTTGGAGATGGTCTTCTGAAAGCGTGACATTTTTGATGGCAACGGCACTTCTGCCGGGGTCAAAGCTTTCAAAACGATCGATCCAAATCCACCGCACCCACCAGCCCCTTTTTAAATCAGGCCGTCTTTGTGGCCGATGAACTTCACCAGGTCAATGACGCGGTTGGAATAACCCCATTCGTTGTCGTACCAGCTTATGAGCTTGAAAAACCGCGAATTGAGTTCAATACCGGCCTTGGCATCGTAGATGCTGGAACGGGCATCGCCGAGGAAATCGCTGGAGACCACTTCATCTTCCGTATAACCCAGGATTCCCTTGAGGCGGCCTTCCGATTCCTTTTTGATGGCGGCGTTGATTTCGGCCATGGAGGTTTCCTTTTTGGTGCGTACGGTGAGGTCCACCACGGAAACATCGGGGGTGGGAATACGGAAGGACATGCCGGTGATTTTGCCTTTCAGTTCAGGAATGACCAGGGTGGTGGCCTTGGCGGCACCGGTGGAGGCAGGGATCAGGTTTTGGCCGGCTCCGCGTCCGCCGCGCCAATCCTTTTTGGAAGGTCCATCGACGGTAGGTTGGGTGGCGGTGGTGGCGTGTACGGTGGTCATCAGGGCTTCTTCCACGCCGAAATGATCGTGGATCACTTTGACCAGCGGAACCAGGCAGTTGGTGGTGCAACTGGCGTTGGAAACAATGGTATCAGTGGCGGGGTTGAACTTGTCTTCATTGACACCCATGACAAAGGTGGGGGTTTCCTTGTCCTTGGCGGGGGCGGAAATAATGACGCGTTTGGCCCCCGCGGCCAGATGTTTGCCGGCCCCTTCGCGATCGGTAAAAAGTCCGGTGGATTCAATGACGTAGGAAACATGGAGATCCTTCCAGGGCAAGGTGGCCGGATCACGCACGGAAACGGTTTTGATGAAATGGCCGTTGACGACGAAGCCTTCTTCGCCGCGCACGCTTACCTCGCCTTTGAAGCGGCCGTGGGTGGAATCGTAGCGCAACAGGTAGGCGAGATTGTCGGGGGGCACCAGGTCGTTAATGAGGACAAACTCAATCTGGGGGTCGTTAACGCCGGCCCGGAAAACCAGGCGGCCGATGCGGCCGAAACCATTAATACCAACTCGAATTTTAGCCATTGAAAAACTCCATTATGATTCATACAGGTCCGGCGGCGGAGCTACAACAACATGCTCCGGCTGCCGGGCGAATTCCAAGCCTGTGATACTACAGGATAATGGCGGCTTAACGCAAGCCATCGAAAAATAGTTGGCCGGCTGGAGGCGAGGGGGTAAGATTGTCAAGATCGACAAGATCAACAGAATTTTTTTGCAAGGAGGCCGGAGGCAGGGGTTTGGCACGCTGCGCGGGGGACGACGGGGGATTCACCGTCCCGACAGACATCGGGATAAACTCCAGCATGGAATACACGGGGCGGCTGTGGCCGCGACCAAAGACGGGAGACGGGAACACCGCTTTCACCGCAGGGGACGCAGGGGTACGCAGAGCGACGGCGACGGGCAAGATT
>JABEVA010000135.1 GCA_013044065.1 Phycisphaerae bacterium | reverse complement strand
CTTCATGGCCGTGGGAACGCGCGGCAGCGTCAAGGGGCTTACCCCGGAAATGCTGGGTGGGGCCGGATGTGAAATTCTGCTTGGGAACACGTATCACCTGATGCTTCGGCCTGGTGCCGAAACGGTGGCGGCGCTGGGGGGCTTGCAGAAGTTCGCCGGGTGGCATCGTCCCATGCTGACCGATTCCGGGGGTTTTCAGGTTTTTTCGCTCTCGGAACTGCGCGGTTTTGATGAGACGGGCGTGAATTTTCGTTCGCATATTGACGGCACCATGGTGCATTTAGGGCCGCTGGAATCCATGCGTGTTCAGCACCTGTTGGGCGCGGACATTGCCATGGCTTTTGACGATTGCCCTCCCGCTGATTGCCCGCCGCAACGTCTTGCCGAGGCTATGGCCCGTACGCTGGCCTGGGCGAAAACCAGTAAACAGGTGCATGAGGACCTGGATGTGTCGCAGGGGCAGGCCCTTTTTGGCATTGTCCAGGGCGGCACCGACCCACAGGCCCGCCAACACTGTGCCCAGGAATTGGTGGCCTTGAATTTTGACGGTTACGCCATCGGCGGGCTGGCGGTGGGCGAAGGCCATGCCCGCATGGTGCAGGCCATCGACCATACCGTAGCGTTTCTGCCCTATGATCGTCCGCGGTATTTGATGGGGGTCGGTTATCCGCGGGATATTTTAGCGGCCGTCAAACGCGGCGTGGACATGTTTGACTGCGTACTGCCCACCCGCAATGGGCGCAATGCCCTGGCCTTCACCCGAAATGGTCGCCTGCGGCTGAGAAATGCCCAATACATCCGCGATACCAGGCCGATCGAAGCGGAATGTGACGGCTACTGCTGTCAAAATTTTTCCCGCGGGTATATTCGGCACCTGTTTTCTGTCGGTGAAATGTTGGGACCGACATTGGTATCGCTGCATAACGTCCATTTTTTCCAACGGTGGATGCTGGACATTCGCCGTGCCATCCGGGACAATGCTTTGTCCGGCCTGAAGGCTTGGGATTCTGAACTTTCGGACGCTGCGCCATAAATGGCGCACCAGCCGTAAGTTTACAGGATGTCGGGCCGATGGGCGGATGACCCGGCACTGATGGGCTGCTTGCCGCGGCTCGGTGGTCGGCGCAGGAAACGGTGTGAAATTTAGCTACAGGTGGAATCATGTTGCGTGTAACTTCAGCCAAAAAAATGTTTATGTTGGCGGCGATTGTCGGTCTGATCATTCCCGCGGCCAAGGCCCATTGGTTTAATACCGCAGCCCGGGGCCAGATAACCGCTGTGGTCAAACCGGTGGGGTCTGCGCCGGCGGCCAATAACACCGGCGGCACCAATACCGCGGGTGGCAATACGGCGGTGATGACTCCGGCCACGCCCGCTGTGCCTTCCAGCAAAACCGTGGCTGGCGGCGGTGTTAAGCCGACGGTCGGGAGTAAAGCCGCGCCCTCCACGCAACCAGCGGCAGCCCCGGCCAATAATAGCTGGTTTACATTTTTGATGCTCGGTGCGGCGGCGATACTGGTCATCATGCTGATTCGCGGCCCGCGCAAGGAAGAAAAAAAGCGTAAGCAAATGCTCTCCACCATGAAAAAAGGGAGCCGCGTGGTGACCATCGGCGGACTGGTCGGGTCGGTGGTGGAAGTGCGCGACGATGTGGTGGTGCTCAAGGTGGATGAATCCGCCAATGTCAAAGCCCATTACCTGAAAAGCGCCATTTCCCGCGTGTTGGCCGAGGATGCTTCACCGGAAGATAAAAAGAATTAAGCTCTGCTGCGGTGGATTTTTCGATACCGCCGCAGCAGCGTGCAGCGGATGAAACTCGCCCATGCCAAGGCTTGGGCGGCGGATACGAAAAAGAGTACCGCCGGGGGCAGGCGGCGGAAGCGATGGCCATGATGGAACGAATATGAAAACCAATCTTCTTGCCAGATTTTCCATTATCCTTGCGGCCATTGCGCTGGCCCTGTTTGGTATTTTTTCGTACGGCCTTAAAGGCGGCATTGACCTTTCCGGCGGTACCGTACTGATTTACCAGCTTAATATCCCCAAAGATTATCATGGCAATCCCAACGAGCTTGCCCGGCAGGTCATCACCACGCTGCGCCGGCGGGTAGACCCTAAAAATGTGCGCAACCTGGTGTGGCGCGTCCTTAGCGGCGAGCGCATCGAAATTCAGATGCCGCTGGCCAGCGCGCAATCGCGTATTGCCCAGAGGCGCTACCAAAAGCTGGTTGACGCTTTGATGCGCGATAACATTCAACCATCGCAGGTGGCGGCGGCCTTGCGTGCTTCACCCCGCAAAAGATCCCAGGAAATTCTCGCCTTGGCGGGTCAAAATCACCAGCGATTGCTGTTGCTGCGCCAGTTGACCGCCGCGTACGATGCTCTTGCGGCCGCCAACAAAGCCCAAGCTAAATACGCCAACAATCCGCTGGCCATGCCGCCGGCGTTGATCGCCCAGCGGCTCCAGGCGTCTGAGACCTATCAGAAGTATCTTGCTGGTGTGCTTCACTCCAACATCGACTTGCAGCATCTGGCCAATTTGCTCTCCGCCACCTACCAAACCCACAATGCGGCCGCCGAAAAAGCCCTGCAAAAGGCCATCGCCAGCCATCCGGGCCGCGCGGCTTTGCTTAAGAAGCTGGTTCTGGCGTATGCGGAGCGGCGTAAACACAGCGGCGGCCTGGAAAACCCCGCAGAGCTGGAGCGCCTGCTGCGCGGGGCGGGCGTGCTCGACTTCCAAATCACTGTCAGCCCGCAAAACCCCGCGGTCCCCAAAGCCTTGGCGCAGCTAACTCTCAAGGGGCCGCACAGCGGCTTTACACCTCCGGGTACCCGCTGGTATCCCATTGATCGGACCAACGGCGAGAGCCTGTTGCACGACTCGGGCTATGTCACGGGTCAATGGGAAGGCCGAAATTACATTCTTCTTTATAACACCGAGGCCCGGGCGTTAACCCATAATTCCACCCGCCGCCCCTGGAAGGTTAATTACGCCAATCTCACTTCCGATCCACAAACGGGTGGCCTGGTGGTGGCCTTTAATCTCGACCCCATCGGGGCCGTGTACATGCGCCAACTCACCAGCGGCAATATCCACCGCGATATGGCAATTTTAATGGACGGCAAAGCCATTGAAGCGCCGCGCATTCAAAGCGCCATCGGCGGATCCGGCGAAATCACCCTGGGTTCCGCCAGTACCGCCCAGGCCGCCCGTCGTCTTGAGCAACAGGGTAAAATGCTGGTCCAAATTCTCAACGCCGGTTCCCTGCCCGCCACACTCCAGAAGCATCCGATCTCCGTGCAAACCATCGGAGCCACGCTGGGGGCGGATAACTTGCGTGCCGGGCTGCACAGTGCCGTCATCGCGGTCATTGTCGTGCTGGTTTTCATGTTTATTTACTACACCATTACCGGCGCATTTGCGGATGTCGCCCTCATCCTGAACTTAATTTTACTTCTGGGCGTGATGTCCATGATTCACGCCACCTTCACCCTGCCCGGAATCGCCGGCGTCGTGCTGACCCTGGGCATGGCCGTCGATGCCAACATTCTCATCAACGAGCGCATCCGGGAAGAGCTGCATAAGGGGGCCAGCCTCTGGTTGGCCGTCAAGCAAGGCTATGACAAAGTGTTCTGGACCATCTTTGATGCCAACACCACCACCTCGTTGACCAGCATTGTGCTGATCTGGCTTGGCTCGGAAGATGTCAAGGGCTTTGGCGTGACGCTGCTGATCGGCTTGGCCGTTCACATGTTTACCGCCCTTTTCGTAACCCGCACCCTCATGATTGCAGCGATCCGCTTCGGCGTGATGAAAAAGATCGACGATCTTTCCGTGAAAGAATATTTCCGTGACATGCTGACCTTCACGTGGCTGCGCGGTCGCTGGCCTTTCATGCGGGTTTTCACCCTGACCAATTTTGACTGGATCGGCAAACGTCGCATCTTCTGGGTGGTTTCCGGGGTAATCATGATTGCCGGCCTCACCGCCTTTTTTCTGCGTGGCAACAAAAAGTATGATACCGAATTCAACGGCGGCACGCAGATAACCCTGCGCCTCGAAAAGGGCAAGACGATGAAGGTATCCGAGGTGCGCGCGAAAATCCTGCAACTTGCCGCCCAAGTACCAGGCCTCAAGGCCCTGCGCCATGCCACCGTCTACAGCGTTGGCACACACCATAACGAATTTCAGATCATCACCAGCATCGTGAACCCCACCGCCAAACCCGGCTCCAAAGCCAGCAGCACCAAGCCCGCCGGAAAGACCACCGCGGGGCCGGCCCCCGTGCAGTTGCTGGCCACCAAGCTTGAGGCCACCTTTGCCAATGTCATCGCCGTGAAGCGGCGGTTAAGCTTCACCAACGTTGATGTTCCGCCATCGCGCATTGATGATCTGCTGGACAACCGCACCGTGATTCCGATTACCCATAACGATTTGCAGGAACTCATTGCCTCCATGCCGAATGTGGATATCAGCGATTACCACGGCGGCGTAGCGGTGGTTCTGCGTCATATCAGGCCGCCGGAAACGGTCTCTTCCCTCACCGGCCGCATCCGGGATATGAGCCAGGAACCTGATTTTGCCGCTCTGGAATATCGCCCGTTTAAGGTGATCCCGATTCGCTATGCGCCCGGAGCCGCTTTAGGCCATGGCCATGCGCCTGTGACCGAAGCGGTGGTGGTGGCCGCAGATCCTCATTTTGCATACAACGCCTACAACGCATCGTCTTTGGCTTCGTGGAAGCAGCGTGTGGCCGGTGCGGAATGGCACATTATTCGCACGGCCCTGACCACGTCCGGGGGTTTGGCCGGCATTACCAGTTTTGCCCCACAGGTGGCCACGGAAGCGCGTCTCAACGCCCTCATGGCCGTAGCCATATCGCTGCTGTTAATCGTGGCGTATGTATGGATTCGCTTCGGCGGCATTCGCTATGGCTTTGGCGTGGTGTTTTCCCTGGTGCATGATGCGATCGTAGCGGTCGCCGGTACCGTCTTGGCCGTCTACATTCACGAAACCTTCATTGGGCGTTTTTTATTGGTCAGCGATTTTAAGATCAATATGACCATGATCGCCGCCTACCTCACCGTCATCGGGTATAGCGTCAACGATACGATTGTGATCTTTGACCGGGTGCGCGAAAACCGCGGCCGGCTCAAATCCGCGCTGACGCAGAAATTGGTCAATGATTCGATCAATCAATGTTTTGGCCGAACCATCTGGACCACCTTTACGGTTTTTGTGGTCGTGGCCATTTTGTATATTTTTGGCGGGCAGGGCGTGCATGGCTTCGCTTATGCCATGCTCATTGGTGTATTCACCGGAGCCTACAGCACTTTGGCCATCGCTTCCCCCATGCTGCTGCATATAAAGGATCCACCGTCCAAGCCGGCGGCCTATCCCGGGATGCCGGAAGCAAAATCGCCCCAGGCTCCGGCCCTGATTAGTTCCCAACTCCCGCCATCGGCCTGACCGGTCGCTGGAGAGTAACCCGACTGGTGCAAGCCCAACCCAATGGGCCTCTGGCGGCCGGCGCTTTACACACCGGTCCGGCGCAGCATTTGCCGCGATCGGCTGGGACAGAGCACGAATCGCAAAAAAGTGCAAATCTTTCACCGTTTTATGCTGGCGGTAATGGCCGCATGGATGGCATAATACCGGCTGTTGCGCACCGCGGTTTGGTGGCACAGTCGGGCAGGTGCTGGCCGGCGGCTGGATTTTTACAGGCACAAAGGAGTTCTCATGCTCAACGTTGCGGTAGTTGGAATGGGCGGTATCGGCAATACCCACGCCCGCTGCTATAAGAATAACAAAGCGGTTCAACTGGTGGCGGTCTGCGATATTATCAAGGAACGGGTGGATGCGGCGGCGAAAAATTTTGAGTGTTCGGGTTTTAATTCCATCCGGGAGATGTTGGCCTCCGGGGTAAAAATTGATGCGGTAAGCATGACTACCGGCGGCAAGGAAAACGGCGGCGATCATTATCAGGCCACCATGGAATTGCTGGCCGGCGGTTTGCCGGTGCTGGGAGAGAAGCCCATTTCCAATGAAATACCCAAGGCCCGGGAGATGGTGGCGCTGGCGAAATCGAAAAATCTACCCTACGCCATCAATCTCAATCACCGCTTTACGCCCGCGGCCCGTCGAGCCAAGGATTGGCAAGCCGAAGGACGCCTGGGCGAAATCAACATCATCAAGATGACGATGTGGATTAACAACCCCAACGAAAGCAGCCCGCATTTTCACATGCGGGCCTTGCACCCCCATTCCATTGATGTGATGCGCTACTTCGGCGGCGACATCGCCAAAGTGCAGGCGTTTTTCAAAAAGGGACCGGGGCGAAATATCTGGTCCAACGTGCAAATGAACGTGCAATTTGTCAGCGGTGCCATCGGCCACCTGACCGGCAGTTATGATGCCGGCGGCGGATACGGGCTGGAAACCTGCGAACTGGTTGGGTCGAAGGGGCGGGTGGTCATTGAAGAAGCCTGCGAACGGCTGCGGTTTCACAACCGCAATTCCAAAGAGGCGGAGATCTTCGATTATCTCGGCGGCATGATGGGGTTTGGCGATACGTTTCAATCACGCATTAACGCCTGGATCGATGACCTGCTGAGAAAAACGCCCCCGGAAAAAGTGGATGGCAAAGCCGAGGACGCGCTCAAGGCCCAACTGGTGATTGAAGCGGCCATTGAATCTTGGGAAAAGAGCGCCATTATAACGGTGCCGACGGTATAACCGTTGCCGGCAGCGCCGGTGCAGGCGGTGTCGCACGAACCATTAAACCAATTTGCGGCCATGGTGTGGCCGATTTTTTGACAGCCGATGTTTTTACAAAAGGATAATTTATGAAACTGGGCATCAATTCGGTACTTTTTGGTGGACACGATATGGAAACGGCCTTCCGCTGGACGGCCACTTGCGGCTACGATGGTATTGAGCTTTCGGCCATCGACGGCATGAGCGAACATCTGGTGCTGGACCGGTGGAAGGCCCTGGTAGGCCCCATTGGCGAGCTTTCCAAAAAATACAATCTTCCTCTGCTGGCGATGGAACAACCGTCACAGGATGCAGCCAAGATGGAGGCGGCGTTTGCCGCGGCGGTGGAGTTGGGAATTCCGGTGATCAACTGTGGCCCCGGCGGCAAAAGCGGTGATGAGGCCAGCCTGCGCCAGGCCATTGATTCGCTGGGCAAGTTGGCCGATAGAGCGGGAACCTTCGGCCTGACGCTGT
Organism: Phycisphaerae bacterium; assembly: GCA_013044065.1. GTDB lineage: Bacteria > Planctomycetota > Phycisphaerae > WQYP01 > WQYP01 > JABEVA01. The sequence goes on along the minus strand of JABEVA010000135.1, from coordinate 3,920 downwards.
GTGTCAAGGCGCATGTGGGGGCGGCCATTTATAACACCCCCACTTCACTCACGGCACTGAATGCCATTGCCTCGAAATCCTTCGGCTTGGATATGGATCCGAGCCATATTTACCGGGCCAACGAAAACCCGGTGGAAGCGATCCGGGCGGTGGTGCACCGCATTCGACACGTACATATCCGCGATTGCAAGGGCCGCCAGCAGAACCCCGGCACGCCGGAAATGCAGGCCAATGGTCGTGGGGACATCGATTTGCTGGGGTATATTCGGGTGCTCCACGAGAATCATTACACCGGTCCGGTGAATCTCGAGGTGATCGGGGCCAAGGCGTATGAGGTACCGCGTTGCGTGGCCATTGCCGCGGAATCGCGGGGTCACATGCAAGCCTGTTTGCAGGCGTGTAGAGCACGCTGAAGCATCCGCGTGGCCGCAGGCCAAAGGGAATGACGCAGATGACGCTGAGTATCGGCATTTTGGGCATCGCCCACGGGCATGTGGGAACGTATCTGGGCGAGTGGACCAAACTTGGTTCATCTGAGATCCGGGTAGCGGCAATATGGGATCATGATGCCCGGCGGGCCGCCGACAATGCGGCAAAGTTTAATCTGGCCCAGGAAGCCTCCGCCCAATCGCTGTTGGCCCGGTCGGATATTTCCGCGGTGGTTATCGGCGCGGAGACCTCTTTGCACGCGGATTTGGTGGAACTCGCCGCCCAGGCCGGCAAAACCATCGTGCTGCAAAAACCGCTGGCCCTGACGCTGGATCAAGCGGACCGCATTGTACGGGCGGTGGACCAACACCGGGTGGCCTTTACCCTGGCCTGGCAAATGCGCATTGATCCGCAAAATATATTGATGCGGCAACTGGTCTTGGAAGACCGTATCGGGCCGGTATATATGATGCGCCGCCGCCACGGCCTGCCCACTCAAGCCTGGCCGTGGCTGGTGGACTCCTGGCATGTCAATCCATCCTTGAATCGGGGGATGTGGGCGGATGATTCCTGCCATGCCATTGATTTTGTGTATTGGATGCTGGGCCGGCCGGAGAGTGTTTCGGCTGAAATCGTGACCCGGCACAATCCGAAGGTTCCCGATGATCAGGGGATCGCGGTGTTTCGATACCAAAACGGAGCTTTAGTGGAGGTGGTAAGCTCGTTTACCATGCTGGCGGGAGAAAATACCACGGAAATTGTCGGGCCGCGCGGCGTGGTGATCCAAAACCATGGTGACGTGCCGAGTTGCAATGCACCGCCGACGGCCCGGCCAACCCTGGGCCTGAAATGGTTTCTGGAAGGCGGCAAGGATTGGCAGGTCAGTGATATTCCAACTCCAGCCAACCATGGCCTGCGAATTGCGGCCCTGGCCCCGGAACTGCTGGCGTTTATGGAGAAACGGCGCGGGCCGATCGCCACGGCGGAAGAAGGCCGAATCGTGTTGGAAATGACGCTGGCGTGCCATTTATCGGCGAAGTTGGGCCGGCGGGTGGCAATCTCCGAGCTGCGCACCCACTGGGGTGGTTGCGAGTAAATGGCGTGGAAAATAACTTTTGACCCTTAACCAGAGGATCTTGCAGATGGCTAAGAAAAAGAAAATCGCCCAAAAACGTCCGCCGAATATTGTGCTTATCGCGGTTGATTCTTTATTGGCGGATCACATGAGCGGCTATGGCTATGGCCGGCTTACCACGCCGCACCTGGATCGGCTGGGCCAACAGGGGACGCTCTTTGAGCGCACCTATTCGCAGCATATTCCGACCACGCCGGCCTATTCGTCGATGCTCACGGGCCAAGATTGTTTCGGTACGCAAGTGGTGGCGCTGCGGCATCAGGGGCCGCTGACGCCGAAAGTGCGCACCCTGGCGGAAATCTGCAAGAGTCAGGGGTATAACACCACCTGCGTGGGCTTTGGATGGAACCCCGCTTCCCGCGGCTTTGATAAATATCTGGAGTTCACCGGCTGGGGTTCATGGAATGAAGGCCGCTCGCCCAAGGCGGAAAATCTCAACGCTGTGGCCGAGCCGGAATTTGCCCGGCTGGTCGGCGAAAAAAAGCCCTTTTTCGTGCTCCTCCGGCACATGGATCCGCATTCACCGTATCTGCCGCCGCAGCCCTTCGACCGGTTGTTTTACCAGGGCAACGAATGTGACCCGAAGAACCATTCCATGGATCCGGTTATGGCGTTCAAGCCGTTTGCCGATTATTTTCGTTCTTGGATGCCCCCCGGCATTACCGACAAGGACTACATTATCGCGCAATACGACGGGGCATTGGCCTATATGGACACGTGCATCGCCCGGCTTTTAACCCAGCTCGAAGCCCTGGGCGTTTTGGACAATACCATTATCGTGCTCAACGGCGATCATGGCGAAACGCTCTATGACCATGAGTGCTGGTTTGATCATCATGGCCTTTACGATGTGACATTGCACGTACCCCTGATTATCCGCTACCCGGCCAAAGTGCCGGCGGGCAAACGCATCAAGGGGTACAACCTGCACAAAGATCTGGTGCCCACAATTTTGGATCTGGCGGGTATCAAGGTGCCGGATCGTTTCGACGGAAAATCCTTAAGCGCCTTGATCAAGGGCCGGGTCCGCTCTTTTGACCGCGAGTTCTACATCACCGAATGTACGTGGATGCGCAAGCATGGCTGGCGCACGCCGCAATGGAAGTTTATCGAAGCGCTGGAACCGGACTTCCATTTTAAGCCGGCGGTGGAGTTGTATAATCTGGTCAAAGACCCCGGCGAAAATGTGAATCTGGCCGCGAAGCGTCCGGAAATGGTGCGGAAGCTGCGCGCCAAAATGAACGCGTTCATTGCGCTGCGCGAAAAACAAACGGGTATCACCAATCCCATGCTGACCCAGGGCGACTGGCATGGTCTTAAGGGCGTGGGGCCATTTAAAACCAGCCAGCAGGCCTACGAGAGTATGCACATTGGTGATCCCAAGGCCGCAGCCAAATTGCAGGCGCGCGACAAATATGCGGACAAGGGCGAGCATCACCCGGACCCCACCATGCTGGTAACGGTGATTGGCCGGGGCCATTCCGGGACGCGGGCGATTTCCCATACGCTGGCTCAGAGTGGATTTTTCATGGGCACCACACAAAATGTATCCGGAGATCTGCTGCCGCCCGAACCACTCTACGAAGCCTGCCGCATTTTCAGCCGCCGCATCAAATACCTGGGTCAATTCCAGTGGGATTTTTCCGGAGTGCTGGAAGGGGAAATAGACCCGGAATTTCGCCGGCTGGTGGAAACCTATCTGCAGGAAATTATCGCCAGCCCCGCCGTGCGTAAGGGCTGGAAGCTTCCCGAAACCACACTTGTTTTCCCCTGGATCGCCCGCATGTACCCGGATGCGTATTACATTCATTGGGTGCGTGATCCGCGGGATTGCATTTTAAGCGATCACTTAACCGACCGCCTGAGCGGTTTTGGCATACCCTGCGATGACGTGCCGGACGTGCAACTGGCCCGGGCGTTGAGCTGGAAGTATCAGGCGGATTTAGTCCGGCAAACCCCCCGGCCGCGGCGGTTTTTAAACCTGCGGTTTGAAGATTTTGTGCTGGATCAAGCCGCCACGCTGGAAAAACTTACCCAGTTCCTTGGCGTACCCATGGTGAAGATTGCCGTGAAGCCTGATGCCGTGGGCCGCTGGAAAAGCCAGCCCCCCACCGTCAACCTTGATTTTCTCAAGGAAGAAATGACCCGCCTGGGTTATGATTAACCGCCATGAACTCTTGGCAGGAGGTAATAGCACCGTGATACGAAAAGCCTTTGTGATGTCTGTGTATGCGGGTCAGGAAGATCAATACCGGCGGCGGCATAACCCGGTCTGGCAGGAACTGCTGGACACGCTCAAAGCCCATGGCGTACACAATTATTCCATTTTTTTGCACCCGGAAACCCGGCAACTTTT
>JABEVA010000134.1 GCA_013044065.1 Phycisphaerae bacterium | reverse complement strand
GTGCTCGAACGCCTGCAAAACCGGCAGCTCAAGATTTATGACTGCTGTACCAACTTGCTTAACGAAGCGGCGGAATATCATTATGAACCCGGCGGCGATGGCCGAATTGGCAAACTGCCCGCGCCGATCAACGATCATGCCCTCGATGCCCTGCGCTATTTGATTGTCGGCGTGGACTTTGGGCGCGAGTTGGCTCTCCAGCACGGGGATTTCGCCGGGCCAACACTTCAACCCGCATCCGCCTGCGTAAATGTGCCCGGCGGTGCCGGTGCCAACGGTGCTGGGGCGTTGCCCACCGTATTTGCGCCAGCCGATGCGGAAAGGCCCGCGGATCACGGTGCCGGCGATCTGGCGGATCTGATATGGGGCCAATAGCAGCACAGCCGCGCGGCACCAGGCCCGTGGATCTGCGGAACTTGGGAGTTGAATATCCCGTCGGTGCCGCACTTGAATTGGTCAATTTTTTACATCTGGCCGGAACCGTCCTTTATTTTGCCCTTGGGCAAGCCTACAATTTTCGCATGGTTCGTCGGCGACAGCGGGCATGCGCCCCACGGATGGGGCGTTGGCCGGTGGTGGAGATTCTATGGCGGTAGTTGATTCGGCACCTGAGTCCGGACTGGATTTGCGCACGCCGTGGGTTCCGCGCAGCAATCCGTGGCTCATCGCTTTTGCGGTCATGCTGGGCACTTTCATGGAAGTGATGGATACGTCCATCGCCAACGTGGCTTTGCCGCATATCGCCGGCAGCATGTCCATCACGCCGCACCAGGCCACCTGGGTGCTCACCAGCTATCTCATTTCCAATGCCATTGTCTTAACCGCCACCGCCTGGTTCAGTCGCACGTTCGGTCGCAAACGTTTCTTACTCATCTGCATCGGCATTTTTGTCGCCGGATCGCTGGCCGCCGGTCTGGCACCGAATATAGAAATGTTGATTCTCGCCCTGATTGTCCAGGGCATTGGGGGTGGGGCGCTTCAGCCCAGTGCCCAGGCTATTTTGCTGGAAAGTTTTCCCGTGCGCAAGCGCGGTAAAGCCATGGCCTTTTACGTGTTGGGGGTGATTTGTGCGCCGGTGATCGGTCCGACGCTGGGTGGTTGGCTGACGGATTCATACTCTTGGCGCTGGATGTTTTATATCAATATCCCGGTGGGCGCGGTGGCGTTTCTGCTGGTGGATGCTTTTGTGGAAGATCCCCCGTACATCCGCCACGCCGTGAAAACCGCCCTGGATATTGGCGGTTTTGTGCTGCTGTCGGTATGGGTGGCCTGTTTGCAAATAGTGCTGGATAAAGGGCAGGATGCGGATTGGCTCGGCGCGGTGTGGATTCGATGGATGATCGGCATTGCCGTGGTGGGCTTTCTGGCGTTTGTAGTTTGGGAACTTACCGCCCGCGACCCCTTGATTGATTTGCGGGTGTTAAAAAATCGCAATTTCGGTTCTTCCACCGCCATCATGATGGCGGCCGCCATGGTCTTATACAGCACCACGACCCTGTTACCGCTTTTTCTTCAGACATTGATGGGGTATTCCGCCTTCCAAAGCGGATGGGCGGTAAGTCCGCGCGGTGTGGGATCGGTGGTGGGGGTGCTGCTTGCCGGGCAATTGATGGGGAAAATGGATGATCGCATTTTCATGGTAACCTCATTGATTGCGCTGGCTTGGTCCAGCTATTTGCTCGGATCTATCAATTTGAACGTGGGCATGTTCAGCGTCACGGGGCCGATTATTGTCAACGGCTTTGCCGTGAGCCTGCTGTTTATTCCGCTCACCACGGTGGCGGTGAGCACGCTGCGCAACGATCAGATCGGCAACGCCACGAGCATTTTCAATTTGATGCGCAATTTGGGCGGAGCCATCGGCATTTCCATCACCACCACCATGCTCTCGCGCACCAGCCAGGTGTGGCAGAATGAACTGGTGTCCAACGCAACCCCACTCAACCCGGCATGGCGGCATAGTGTGCAGCATTTGCAGGCGGCCCTGGCCCCCACAGGCCCGGCCACTCATGTGCATCAGCAGGTCTTGGCGCTTCTTTACCACAGCATCCGCCAGCAGGCCGGCCTGTGGGCTTTTGTGGAGAATTTTCGATTTTTAGGCCTGCTGTGTCTGGTGTGCGTGCCGCTGGTGTTAATACTGCGTCCGGTCCACCATCATGCGCTGCCGCACCGATAAACATTGGGCTTGGGAAGGGCCTCCCAAGGATTGGGTGTGCCCAGGCGATTTTGGAGCTGTGCGTGAGCCTTGAAATCGGTATCATTGATGGGGCGGTTTTGGCTGGCGGTGGCAACCGATGAGCGAAGATAAACATACCCAGGGGTTGCACGAATTTCCGGTGGCTGGAGATTCCGCTGCGCCCAGTCCGCCGCAAGCGCGCCTGGTGATCCGCGTGGTGGGGTGGGTCTTGCTGGTGCTGCTGGCGGCGATCACCATCTGGATTGTGGATCGCAAAGCCGATAAAGATCAGCCCCGCCGACCACCTCCGCGGTCCCTTACGGCGCACGCGGGCCTGGC
>JABEVA010000133.1 GCA_013044065.1 Phycisphaerae bacterium | reverse complement strand
CCTGTACCCGCCATGACCACCTCTTTCTCCGCCTAAAGACCGCCCAGGACAGCGCCACTCCATCCGGCACCGCTTTGGCCCTGCATGGCCTGGTGGCTCTGGACCGCCGCAGCGGCACCCAGAATTACCAACACGTACTGGAAAACACGCTCCGCCATGCCGCGGCGACGATTCAGCAGTATCCGCAGGCGCATTCGAGCCTGCTGGAAACATTGCTGGTACACGCGGCTGCAAGCCAAGGCAAAAATATAGCCGACCCAAGCCAACCCTTGGCCGTTTTGGCTCTACGGCCGGTGCTGAATTTAACGCTTGTCGCCATCACGCCGGCCTCCAGCCCTGCCGGCGGGCCACCGGAATACGAGATGCAACTGCGGCTGGAGATACAGCGGGATTATTACATCGCTTACCATTTGTCCGAACCGGCCGCCCTCGACCAAACCATCAAACTAGAGCTTACTGGTTGCGCGAATCTTCATCTGGTGCGGCTGGCGCTGCCCCCGCCGCTGCCGATATCTTCCGCCCCAGACGATACTGCTGCGTATCGCGGGCAGGTGCTGATAGGCATCCGCTGCGCCTGGCAAGCCAAACCGCCGTCGGGCCGCTATGATTTACAGGTGGCGGTCACAGCTCAGGTGTGTACCGCCGGGTACTGCTTGGGGAGCATACAAGCTACTGCGCCTGCGACGCTGGCGGTGGAATGACGCAGCAGAATACGTATTATACAGCAAGGAGATAACATTATGGAGTTCAGCAGTGATCGCGTGGCCAAAGTCGTGGAGGCCTGTGAAACATTTATTGCCGACAAGGACGATGCCTGGAGTCTGGGGCAGCCGGCGGCGGTGTTTATTTATCAGGTGGCGTTGCTGCGGCACGCCCGCAACATTCTGGAAATCGGCACCAGTTATGGCCACAGCGGTTTGTTTCTGGCGGATGCGGCCCATAGAAACCAGGGCCGCTTCACCACCGTCGATAAGGATTTGCGCAAGGTTGAAATTGCGAGCAAGTTTTTCACCGAGGCCGGCCTCGATACCGTCACGACCATCATCCCCGGCACGGCTCCGGAGGTGCTTGTGCAGGCACCGGGCGGCATTGATCTGCTTTTTATTGACGCCACCAAAACCGAGCAGGACGCCTATTTTGACGCGCTTTGGCCGAAGCTTGCCGTCCCCGCCGTTATCGTCACCGACAATGCCACCAATGCCCAGGCCAAAATGGCTCCCTTCCTGCGGCGGCTTCGCACCGACGCCCGTCTGATCAGCAATCTCATACCCATTGGCAATGGCATGGAATTAACCCTCCGCGTGAAATAGGCGCCGGCCCGTTGCTCTTGGTCGGCCTGCAGCCGCCGACTTGCCGTAAAAATGTGCCGTGGGCCGAGCCAGCCTGCCGATAATAAAGCTGGGTGAAAGGATATGATTCAGTGGGGTGCCCAGCAAAATGATGATGCATCAACAGTTGTCTCTCTTTGAACCGGTCATGGTGGCCGTTGCCAAGCGTCCGGTCCGGGCCAGGAAACCAACCGCCCAAACACCGAAGAAATTCCCACCGCCCGTGCGTGGCATTCCCACGAATGTAACATTGCGGCGGCAATTTTTCGCCCGCATCGTGGAACATGAAAAAAAGCGCTACCAGATATCCATTCGCAAATGGCGTTCCACCATGAGCGGCGTGGCCTATGAATTGCATTACAGCAACGGGCAGGTGAAACGCATGGTGGCGGCGCCCCGGCCAAAATCTCCGGTTAGCTGCGCCATTTTTCTGCACGAAGTGGGCCATCATGCCATCGGGTTTCGCAAATTTCGCCCGCGCTGTCTGGAGGAATTCCACGTCTGGCAATGGGCCTTCGCCGAAATGGGCCGCTGGAACATCCCCATCGACCAGCGGGTGCGCCACCACTACCAGCGCAGCATGTACCACTATGTGCAACTGGCAAAAAAGCGCGGGCTTCAACATCTGCCGGAAATACTGCGCCAATTCCAGCATGGACCAACCTCCGCAGGGCCAACCACTTGAACGTACGGAGAAAGAATGCAGGCGAAAATCAAACTTTCCGATGGTCGCATCGGCCTTGCCAACCGCTTCTCGCAGCGCGGCTCGGCAGGCCAATTTTCCAAACGTGAACAACAAAAAAAGTGACGGCCACTCTTTGCTAAAGGCGGAGAAAAGGTTCAGGGCTGCGTTCACACAGCCTGTCCGGTGCACCTTATGCAACCAAAGGAGCTCCGGGCCGTTTTACTTGATGAGCTTGGAAGGTTAACGGGCCAGCGCCAATCATGCCCAGCGCCGTCAAGCAGGCCCGACTTGAAGAGGCTACACTACTAATGAGGTGTTCTATGAAGACTTATGATTTACGCAAGACGTTGGTGGTGGTGGCCGTTGCCGGCCTGGCTTTGCCAATGGCCAACGTATTGGCCCAAGGTTCCACAACCACAATTGAGCCGGCAACGGCCGGGGCAACCGGAGCGGATTTGCCCGTGGCCGTAGCGAAGGTGTTGAAACTGGCCCAAGCCAAAGTGGCGGATAGCACCATCATTGCTTATATCAAAAATTCCGGAAACCACTATCACCTCAATGTCAATGAAATCCTTTATCTGCGGAAACACGGCCTATCCGACGCGGTCGTCACCGCCATGTTGAACCAGCCTGTGTTACAGTCAACCGTAACGATAAGGCCCGCCGCCGCAGCGCCAGCTCCGGCAGCACCGGCGGCGACTACTACGTTGCCCACGCCACCACCGACGGTCGTCAGTCCGCCGGCCCCGGTGTACGTGCCGCCGTCCGAACCGGCCACGCCCTCCGCGCCCGCCGTGGTGGCACCGACGCCAAGGTATGTCCCGGTGGCCCCGGCTCCTACGTATTACTATCCGCCGGCTTATTACGACCAGCCTTATTATGATCCCAATTATTATGCCGCGCCTCCGTGGTATCCGCCGGTATCGCTCTCGTT
>JABEVA010000132.1 GCA_013044065.1 Phycisphaerae bacterium | reverse complement strand
GTCGGCAAAGTCGCTGCGCAGCATCAATTCGATAGCGTCAAGGCTGTACAATTTTCCGCCGATGTTCCAATGCCTCCAGTCCCAGCGTTTGGCGGATGGAATATCACGGATGGATTTGATATGCGGATAATGATCGAGAATCAGGCGGAGGGTAAAGGCATTATACGCATTGATCAGCAAGGCCAGTTTGTTATCCCTGCCCAGCTTGGCAAACGGAGCCTTGGCCAGTTGAGCAAGGTACGCATCAAGATTGTGCGGATGGGCGGCCAAAGCTTGATAATCCACCCATCCACCCTGGCGAACATATTGACGGACCACTTTGGTAAAAAGAGCATTGCTGAATTGCGGCCCCGCCGGGTTGGTGTGAAATTTATTCACCAACTTCACTGGCGGAGGGCCGAACAGGCCCGCCAGTGGACCCCGATTAAGCCACGCACATGCCGTCAGCGCAGCAATAAATACTGCCAGCACGGTGAGCACCACGGTGCGGCCAATGGAGTGGGTGGCGGTGGGAGCCGGGGCGCTATGACGATCGGGGTTCATGGGTGATCCTCCTGAATCGAGATTGGTCTGTGCAGCCAGGGCCTTTTTTGCCAGTCGGGTGATATAAACCGTCACGACGATCATCAGCAGCAGGCCAAGGGAAACCAGCAGCCAATGGAGCCAAAGATTGGAATGCACACCACCCGCTCCGGCGGCCTGCCCGGCAGCATAGCCGAGATATACGTACAACAGCGTTCCGGGTAACATGCAAATCCAGCTGATCAGTACATAGGGAACAAACCGTATGGCGGTAAGGCCGAAAAAGTAATTGCTTAAATTGAACGGCACCACTGGGGAAAGCCGCAACAACGCCACAATCTTCCAGCCGTTTTTACCGATCGCCCGATCAATGGCGACAAATTTCGGGCGTCGGGCGGTGGATCGCTCCACGGCAGCGCGAAAAGCAAAGCGTCCGAGCAGATAAGCCGCGGCAGCACCAAGCGTGGAACCAATGGAAACAATGATAGTGCCCCACAGCGGGCCATAGAGCACACCAGCCAGGAGGGTCAGAGCAGTTCCCGGAATCAGCAACACCGTCGCCAGAAGATAAATGCCGATGTAAATGAGAATACCCGTCAGGCCAGCCTGGGCCAGAAACGCGTGCAAACGGGCAATGGCCACCCCGATGGGAATTATCCGGAAAATAGTGAGCAAGCACACGATGATCACGAGCAGAGAAACAATCTCCACCATGCGGGAAATCCGTCCGGACGATGTATTATGGGCATGCATAGAGATTCCCCATTCTTTCTGAATCCACGTTCAGTACAGTTGATCAGTCGCGCAGCCAAGGAAAATCTTACGCGCCAAGCAAGGGATTGCGCCGATGCCGCGGAAATAGCCGCAGCGCGATTGTAAACTTGCATTTATCGAGAATCTTCCGCTGCGGTCATGTGCGACTCGGCCCATGCGACTGTTCGGTCCACGCAGGCCAGCGCACGGGTGCGATCAAGACGGATATCTTCCGGCTCCCCAGCGTCATCATGGCGAAACGCTACTTCGAACGGTGTCCGCGTCGGAAGTTCGGCGGCATCGGGCGGCGCTGAGATTCCTTGATCTGTGAGTTTGGTCAGGAGCATGGCAATGTTGTTTGTCATGGGATATTCCACCGCGCGAGCGGCCAGTACCGCCTTGAGGGCTTTTTCCACAGCCTGCGGGGCGTGAAAGCCTAACGGTGAAACCGGCGCTGATGAATCGTGCATGAGGCCCGCGAGAATATAACGGTCGTCCTTGGCCTTGGCCAAAAGCCGCCGGGCGGTCTCAAGCCACAGATTCATAAATCCTTCCTTCCCTCCATGCGTGGTTGGCCAGACTGTTAGGCTCTCTGCGCCATCGCTGGAATGTGGACTCGCTGAGCACGAGAATATCCGCCGGAATCAGAGCGCTACCCAGCAGCGATGAAAGCCGAACCATCTCCGCGAAACAGTCGCGAACACGCGGTTCGATCACAAGAAAGTCATGGTCGCTCTTCACCCGCGCCCCGCCTCGGGCCCGCGAGCCAAACAGGCTCACTTTTGATCCCGTCGGGACATTGTCAAAAAGCAGCGCAAGAGCCGTTTGCAGATCGTCGTGCTGTTGCATAGGGGGCTCCAAAAGCATGCGCGAAGCCATTGCGCGGCCCACGCTATGTGTCCATCATTTCATGGTAAGTTCGTAAGCATGTCAAACGAAACGGTGCTACGACGGGCCCATGCGCGGCAATTATCCCACGACGCTAACGGCGGTTTGGGCGGTGTCCACCGCCTCGGCTACCAAACTCCCGCCACAGGATGATCCGCAGCCTGCGGTGCATCCGAAGCAATGCGTACCGGTGACGATGCGGCGGGTCAGAAAAGTGGCGGGGTCAAAATCCCGGATGTGGCCCGCGCTGGCGGGCAGCTTCAGGGCATAATTGAAATCGCAGTCATAAATGGTGCCATCCCATCCGACATGCAGTTGGTGCCGGCACATCAATTCAGCCAGCGTGGCTTGGTTAAATGTCCGCTCCAATAGTTCCTGATATTTTGCTGCGTAGCCCTGCCTGCGCAAATCATGCTGGAAGCGACCAATGGGCAGATTGGTAATGGTGTACAAACGGGTGAAGTGTATACCAAAACGTTTGCCCAACTCGCTGCGGTATGCGGCTTCCAATGCGGATTGCTCAGGCGGAAGCGTGGGGCCGCCAGGATTATAAACCAAATCCAGGGGTAATTCCGCGCGTACGCCATAGCCCAGGGCATTTAACCGTTGAATAATCTCGATACTCTCCTCATAAACATGTTTTCCACGCTGTCTATCCACGTTGGTTTCCAGATAACAGGGTAGCGACGCCACCAGATGAACATGTCGGTTGGCGTAAAACTCCGGCAAATCACCATAACCATCTTCGAACATAATGGTGAGATTAGTGCGCACGATCACCTCGTGCCCCTGGGTGACGGCGGCATCAATAAGGCGGCGGAAGTGCGGATTCATTTCCGGCGCTCCGCCGGTGATATCGATCGACACTGCCCGGGCCTTTTTGGCTGCCAGCAATACCCATTGCATTGTTTCCCAGGTCATTTCCTCCGTGCGTTTTGGGGATGATTCCACGTGGCAATGATGACAGGCCAAATTGCATTTTAAGCCAACATTTATCTGCACGGTGCGCAAGCTTAAGCCGTTGAAATTCTGTTCGCCCGCATCCCGCAGCCGCGAATCAAAGCGATTTTCCATCGGTTTGTTCAGGATTGATAAATTCATCATACGATCCTTTTAATATAACCATCCTGGCCGCGATGATTGCGGGCAGGTATGGGCATCACCATCCGGGGTGGCTGCCTGATACGGCGCAAAGAGCGCTCAAATTCCGGCAGGCTGTTAAGGCCGGCAGTCCAGCCCCCAGTTTCCAGCGGCGTGATAAATATATCAGGCACGCCTTCTTGCCGTAGTTGCCTCGCCCAGCCACTTGCATCATAGGCAACGGATTCAATGGTTATTGCTACGGTGTCGGCAGCAGAGCATTCCACAATTGCATAATGCACGCATTGTTCGCCATCATGATCCGGCTTGCCGACCACACCGCAATTCACCGCAAAACCAGCATCACCTACGCGCCGGATCCACGGCAATCCCGTATGAGTGCAAATAAAGCCAACGACATCACGTTCCTGTAGCCACCGTTCCATGCGCACAGAATCCAATCGGGATTCATAGAGAAATTCATTGCTCTGATCCGGGCTGCCATGACACAACAATACGCCGCCCAAGGCGGTATCCAGCATCTTTTCATCTGGCCACGTCGCCAGTGCCAGACGATGGGTGTGATCCAACGTCTTTGAAGCCAATTCAAACGCTTGGCACCCCAGTATTTCATCTTCTTTCGAGGCATAACCGCAACCGCAGTTGGTCTGGTTCAGCGCCGCCTGCTGTTCATGATTGCCCGCAACACAAATCGGAATATGTTCTTTGATAAGGTCCAGTATCTCGTTCGAGTGCCCGCAGCATCCAATGGCATCGCCGATAAACGCCAGCAGGTCACAGCCTTTGCTTTTCGCATCTTCAATGCACGCCTGCGTTGCCGGCACATTGCCATACGCGCCTGCAAAAACGGCGAATTTTTGTGCCCGCCGCGTGGCAATTTGAATGGTGCGATCAATATCGTGCATATTTCACAGAATTTCCAATTTCTTTGTGGAATTGCGACCGCATTATACGGTCAATGGCGCAACTTCCACCATTTGCTCCAACGACAGGCCGGCACCATCCATGCCGTGCAAACACCATGGAATCATAGCCGCACAACCCACTAACCATAAGGCGGAAACCAGACCAAAGGCGGCATTAGCCCCCATTTGATTACTAAGCCACACCAGGAGCGGGCCGGATGCCATGGCACCCACACGTCCTACTGCTACAGACATGCCGATGCCTGTCGCCCGCAAATGCGTGGGGAAAATCTCAGAAAAGGTAGGGTAGGCGCTGGTCCAGGCCCCGGTTGCCGCAAAATTAGCCAACATGAATGCCCCCAGCACCATCCAGGCACTTTGCGTTTCCAGGGCCGGAATAAGCAACGCTGTGCATAGCGCCGCCAGGGCATAAAAGCTTGTCACTGTAAACTTACGTCCCAACCGGTCGAACATCAAAACCATGCACAGGCCGCCGACCAGTGCCGCCACATTGCCTATGAAGTAAAAGGCGGGAACCAGTGTGTCTGATACGTGAATAGCAGGCAGAACCTTCAGCGCCATAAAGGTGAAAAGGCCATAATAACCAAAGGCTTCCGACAAATCAAGAATCGAACCCAATGCCAGCCGCCCCGGATAGTCACGCAATAACTCCCTGATTTGGGAGCCAAAACCCCTTCGCTGCAAAGGTGCGGCCGAAAGCGAGGTCTCGGACAATGCCCGCTCCGGAGCCGCCGGGGTGGCCGCAAGTTCAAACCGCCGCACCACTGCGGCGGCTTCCCTGATTTTGCCTCGTGACAACAGCCAGCGCGGAGATTCGGGAACCGTCTTGCGGAACCACGCCACAAACACTGCCCCAATGGCCCCGAGCGCAAATGCTACGCGCCATGCAATGCTGGGATACTGCGCTAACAGCGTCAGGCATATCCAGTTGGCTAATGCCGCCAGCATTGCTCCAACGGGCCAGAAGTTCATGACCAGTGCCGCCGCGCGGCCGCGGCTTTTAACCGGCAGAAATTCTCCAATAGCACTGCTGATGGCCGAATATTCCGCTCCGACGCCCATGGCCGTGAGAAATCGAAATACCATAAATAACCAGTAATCCGGCGAAAGGCTGCTTAATACTGTGCAGATGGCATACAACGCCAAAGTCATGATGAATAGCTTTTTCCGTCCAAACTGATCGGCGAGATAACCGAACACCACCGCCCCAGCCATGATGCCAAGAAGCCAGGTGCCGGTGATCCATGCCGCCTGCTGCGAGGTGACGTCAAACTGCTTTTTTAATATTTCCAGCACGCTGCCGGTGAGATTGACCTCAAAGGAATCCAGCAGCCATCCCACCCCCAAGGCCAAAGTCACGCCGGTGTGCAGTTTCGTCCAGTGCAGGCCGTCCAGGCGTTGTAAGATATCAGTTTTCTCACTGGCCATGAAACACTCCGTCACAACTTCTGACTCTCGTACCAAGCAAAACTTCCAATACTGTTGTGCTCCGCTGATCCGCTCGCCTCAAGGCAACGCGAAGGCCACATACGCGGATACTACCCAATCGTCGCCGACACGGGCCAAACGTGTCAGGGCTGGCCCTGCCGCGATTCCGAAGTACGGGGTCAAAAAACCCCATCGGGGCATCGGGTTAATTTCCGCTCCAAAGTCCATGCTGATGGATTGTTGCCCGACATTGGTACCGGATATCGGATCCGATCCCACGATTTCCATAATCGGCGTAATGTCTGCAATACCGGGAATCGGGAGATTTTTATGATAAAGATTGTATCCAATGATGGCACTCCATTTCATCTCCACCTGGCCACCAAGTTTTGAGCCTGTGAGAAATGCGGTGCCAAAACTTCCCTGTAAACTTAAATGCCTGCCGATTCCCAACAACTGATACACTTGCGGGTACACAACGGTTCCAGAACTCGTGGCGGAACCGGAGGGCGCATCGACTTCAAAATCGGGCACCAGTGAATAATCCCATAATCCATCAGAAGATACATATTGATATACAGGAGATCGGAAGGAAATGGCAAAATTATCAAAGCCATCCAGATTGCGCGATGCTCCCGGCCTGGTGCCGTCTACGTGTTCATGTTGCCAAGGGGCCTCAAAAGACAACGTCCATTGATCCAGCCCCCATTTAACTTCATTGTAGAACAGATCATCCTGCAATCCGGATCGCTGGTAGTGATACCACGTTTCCGCGATCTCACGCTGCGCAGGCATGGCGGCGGCCACTATTCCGCCCGGGAAAAAGCCGGTAGCGTATTTGCTCCGGTGATCCAGCAAATGGAAGAAATATCGGCTATCCGCCGGAGGCGTATTGGCAATATCATCCGCCTTAATAATCGCCATATTATCAAAATTGAAGTTGTACCGGCCCAGGCCCGATGAACTTCTGGCCGCGACCGGGCCGCTTGTGACAGCCCCTGCCGTGGTCCCCAATAAAAACAGTGCCGCAACCGACAAAAAAAAACTCGTCTGCTTCTTCGGCCATACGTTAACGCACCTCAACATAGAAAAACCTTTCATCCGCATTTTCCAGCCGGCGACCACTTTGCTATGCGTCATCCGGCCCATTCCCTTTTTCGCGAACCGCAACTGATGGTGGTCGGCTCGTCCTACCAAGTCCATGCCATAGGACAGGAACAACAGGTTAGTAGCCGTTGGTTTTGATTTCTTACAGATTCAAAAATGGCGGCATGCAACCACCCGCCAAGGCCGCAGGGTAAAGACAGGTTACCGGAGCAGTGTTTCTATTTTTTTCCTGGCCTCCGGCGAAAGGGTGTTCTCCACTGGAGCTTTGGATAAAAGCCCTCTATACCGCAGTTGCTTTGCGGCCCGATCCAAGAGGGCAAATTGCCGATCCATCAACCGGCAACCGGCGCACATCAGCAGGTGGATGGCCAGCGTGGTGCGTTGGCCGCGTGTTAATGTGCCGTCCCGCCTGCGGCAGGACATCTCTGCGGCAGCCTTGCAGTTCAACACTTTCGGTAACTGGAACATTCATCCACCTTTCATGGCATCGCTCTGACCAAAGCCTTTCTTCTCCAGGCAGTCCCGCAAACGCAGACGGGCACGATGCAATAGCACGTAAAAATTAGTCGAACTGATTCCCAACATCTTACACACGACGGTGGGCTGCTCGTCATCCATCACGCTTAAGACGAACGCCTGCCGCTGGGATTCCGGCAGGGCTTCCATGCAGCGTTCCAGTGCCGGCAACAGTTCCAAATCCATGGCCGAATCCTGCGGATCAACATGCCAGCGGCGCGGGAATTTCTTCCATTTGCCATGCGCGCTAAACATGGCGTCCACCACCGGATCTTCCGGCAACGTTTCTGTCTGGTTCCGGCGGCCCCGACGAAAATGATCCAGAATTTTGTACTTTAATATGCCCACCAGCCAGGTGGAAAATTCAGATTGGCCCTTGAATTTATCCCGGCCCTGCAGTGCCGCCAGAAATGTCTCCTGTACCAGTTCCTCGGCAGCGCCGCGATCTACAACCCGCAGCAGCGCATAACGGAAAAGTAAATCACCAAACTGTGCCACCCAGACCGCAGCGGGCGGTGCTTCGGTCGAGGGCTGTCGGTACTCCGCCGATGATTGGTTGGCACCCATTGCTGATTCCTTGTTTCGGGGAAATCTGGCGCTTCGATCTTAGCGGCGCGGAGTTCATGAGACAAATGCAGTCGCCAAGCTATCTCGCAACAGCCAGCTTTGCAGGTTGCATGAGGGTGGTGTTATATCCGACGGAATCCAGCGTTCGTATCACCGTATGCGGATGAAATGCCGGTGCCGTCTGCACTTGGGCCGTACCATCACGGTAAGACACCACTGCCGTTGTGACGCCCGGCAAACGGCCCAGCATGGCCTGTAGCCCTGCGGCACAAGCCTTGCAGTCCATGCCCTGGATGCGATAGGAAAACCGGCTTAGGCTAACCACCTGTTGCACCGTCACGCCGGTGAGAATCTCCAACCCCTCACCGACAAGGTAGCCGGTGAGCGCATCGGTGATGTCCGCGGGTTGTATTGGCAAAATGCGGTCTGATCTTTGCAGCACCGTTACCCCGCTGCCCATCCGGGCAAACATCTGGGCGCATTCCAAGGCAATGTATCGCCCGCCCAGAACAATCAAGGATTCCGGCAATGTTTCCAGTTCAAAGGCGGATTCATTGGTGAGATAGCCGGATGCCGCCAGCCCGGGAATTTCCGAGATCGCGGCGCTGGCTCCCGTCGCGATGAGAATATTATCTGCGGCTAATCGCCTTGGGCCGAGCTCAACAGTGTGGGAATCCAATAGTTTGGCGTGGCCGTTTTCCAGGTGTACGTTCGGCACATCGCGGATTACATCCACATATTTGGCCTGTCGCAGCTCCGTTACCAGACGTCGTTTGTCTTGAATGACGGCGGCGAAATCAGTGAGACGGCCCGATGTTACTATGCCCGCAAACGGATTGTGGTTGGAGCGATGCAGAGATTCGGCGGCCCGGATCAGTGTTTTGGAAGGCACGCAGCCGACATCGACACATGTTCCACCGGTGGGCAGACCATCATTGATGATGGTAACTTTTTCGGCACCGAGTTCAACGGCCCGTGTCGCGGCGGAAAATGCCGCCGAGCCGCCGCCGATAATGATCAGCGTTCCTTTGGCCTGACAGCCGCCTTGATTGCAGCAAGAACTAATAAAAATATCCTTCATTAAACCCGGCTCTGGTCAAAATATCCTCATTCCGGCCAAGCCGGGAAGGCCCGGAATCTGGATCACCAGCTTATTTTGCACCTTGCACTTAAGTGTAAGGTCAAGCGGAAAAAACGATTATATTTTGCCAGCGGCGGTCGGCCGATGGAAAAAAGGTTGAAATATGGGGATATCGTGCGTATTGATCGGCTATTTAAATTGGCATGGTTTTTAATTTGGCTTGGCGGGGTTCCATGTTCGGTGCGTTCTTGGCGGCGGTTTCCAGTTCATCCACCACAGCGCAGCGACGTGGTTTGCTTCCTTGGCACAGTTGCAGTTTTTGCTTCAGCAATTGCTCCAATGTTCGCAGTTCGGCGATTTGCGCATGTACCTTTTTCAGCCGATTTTCGATGATAGCGGCAACGCGCCGGCACTGGGCGGCTGAACCATTGTGCTCTTCCAGCAGACCGGCGATATCTTTTAACGAAAATCCGCCGGTGTGGGCCAGGCGGATAAACCGCAGTTGCTCCACGGCATGTTGGTCATACCAGCGGTAATTACTGATGGTCCGGCCCACCGGTGATAACACTCCCTGACGCTCATAAAAGCGCACCGTGGTGGTGGGCACTCCAGCAGCCTTGGCCAATTGTCCGATGTTGTAGCGAATGTCACTCATGTGTTGTGATGATACTGGCTCTACCAGCGGGCCAGCAAGCAGCGCGGATCGAGCTACGGATCCGATCTTCGTCTGTCGGTTGTGGCAGCGGCCGCAGCGGGCTTTTCCTGTGCCTCGGGCGTGGGTCATGGGGTCATGGTGGTTCATACCGCCCAGGAAATTCGTTGCCAGCGCACGCTGGGCATAGCCAGCGGAGTTACATCCGTAATGACTATTCCGGGCTTATTCATGTGTTACCATCCCGCCTCAAGGCGGCGCTTCCATTGCCTTGAGGAGGGAAGGCGGAAGCCCTGTTCAATCGAACTGAAGGGGTGGCAGTGTTTGAATGATGTCGGCCCGCTGGGCTTCAAGCCAAGCCGGCAATTGGAGACGTTTTCCTAAGACTGCTACTGGCTCATCCACGGTAAAGCCAGGGCCGTCGGTGGCGATTTCAAAGAGCACTCCGCCCGGCTCTCGAAAATAGATGGATCTGAAGTAAATGCGATCCATGATGGGGCTGACATTGTATTTCATGGCGATGAGATGTTGGAACCACTGCTGTTGCGAGGGCTCGTCAGCAGCACGAAAAGCCAGATGGTGGATGTACCCAGCACCTATTCGCCCGCGTGGTTGATTACGCTGTTCCAGTAAATGAATGCGGGCGGTAACGTGTTGGTCGTGGGCCTGGCTGTGTAGTTGGCAGGTGCTGCCACCATGGGAAGTAAACTGAAAAGTGGTTTGTAAAAAATCGCGGGTAGGTGCCAGGGCAGATTCCAGAAGCGTTACCGCATGGATGCCGCGAAGGGCGAATTGCGGTGTGATCAGACCATTGGAGGAGGCTTGGTCAATCCGGTCCGCGGTGCCGGCTAGAATTTCCAGGGATATGCCATCCGGATCACGAAAAGTCAGGCGGTCGAGTCCATCGCTGGTTGGCAGACGCTGAACCGCCACACCCTGGCAGGCCAGTCGCTGCTCCCAAAAACTCAGGGCTTCGAGTGGGGCCGCTAAAGCAATGCTGCAGGTTTGGCCCGGGCCGACGGTAGCCGGGGAGACATCGGGCCAGAGAAAAAACGTGAGGAGTGTTCCGGGTCTGCCCAGGCCGTCTCCGTAGTAGAGGTGATAACTGCGGGGATCGTCAAAATTAACGGTTTGTTTCACCAGCTTCAGGCCCAGAGTGCGGGTATAAAAGTCGAGATTGGCCTGGGGCTTACCCGTGATTGCAGTGACATGGTGGATACCAAGTATGTCAAGGGTCATAGATTCCGTCCAATACGACGAGGCCACCCCTGCGCGGGTGGCTGTTGAAAATTCTAGGCCAATACTTTGGGAATGTCTGCTTTGGGTATCGTGACATCGGCTGCCGGAGCAGCAGCTTGCAACCGGAAATCAAAGAAATATCAGAAAAAAAGTTCGATCGGTGTTTGCAAACGCGGTGGGGTTGGGTTAGGTTCTTTGGCGGTAAGCAGGGATGTTCGCAGTAGCGCCGTGGCCAGCCGCAGCGCAGAGCACCCCGCGGTTGAGACAAGGAAACTGGCAATGGCCGTAACACGGCGCAGGCAGCAGCCTAAAGCAGGGGGTGCCGAACAAGGCAGCACCGGGGAACGACAAGAAGATCCCGATGAGTCCCGCCAAAGTCTAGGCTCCAAGCCCGAAGAGGTGACGCCAACTCTGGTGGAGGGAATTCCCCCGGAGCAGATGAGCAACTTTCGTTTGCTCATTCGCATGTTTGAATTCGTGGGACCGGTAAAATATCTGGCCATCCTGGCGTGTATACTGGTGGCTTTGGCGACGTTTGTTGACATTTCCACGGTCAATTTAACCCGTCTTGTGATCAACAATGTCAGCACGGTGGTGGGGGCGACGGTTAAGCTTCCGGTGTCGACATTGACGGCACGTAAGGTCACGGTGCCAAGCCGGTCGAAGCCAGCCGCGTCGTCGTCGAGCAGCGGTGCATCCTTTATCCAGGAAATTCAAACGCATTTCACCCATGGACCACTCCGCACCACCATCAATCTGATAGGACTGCTGGCGTTGTTTGTAGCGGCATCGACGGTAGTCACATTTTTTCGATGGTTTGTCAATTCCAAGCTCAGCATGGATATGGTTTTTTCCATGCGAGCCTCCATGTATGACCAGCTTCAGCGAGTGGGGTTTTCATTTCATGATCGCCATTCCAGTGGAACCCTGATCAATCGGTCGCTTTCAGACCTGCACAATATCCGGCAGTTTGTCAACATGGCGCTGGTGCAAATCACGGAAATTGTCTTGTACATTGTGGGGTACAACATTCTGCTCGCTTCGATCAGTCCCACGGTGGGCCTGGTGGCATTATTGCCGATTCCGTTCTGGTTCACTTATCTGCGGTATTTCAGCAAGAAGGCTCAACCCATTCAAAAGCAGATCATGACCAGTGGTGATGAGTTGACCATGGTGTTAAGCGAAAATGTGGCAGGGGCACAGGTGGTTAAGGCCTTTGCCACGGAAAAAACGGAAATCAGCAAGTACGATAAAACCGCGGACCGGCTTTTCGACCGCGTGCTGAAAAATGTGGGTTTGTTCAGCAATTTTGTGCCCATTGTCCGCAGCATCGCGACCGCTTCAAGTTTGAGTTTGTTTCTGGTGGGTTCGTTCCTGTGCGTGTCCGGCAGCCTGAAAGTCGGTGATTTGATTGTTTTTGGCGTGGCGATGGGCAACATCCTGGGTCGTTTACAGCAACTCAATCAGATCAGCAACCAATATCAGACATCCATCGTATCGGCCCGGCGATTTTACGAAGTGATGTTGGCCCAACCCTCGGTGATGGAACTGCCCGACGCCGCACCTCTCCCGCCAGGTTCCGGCCAGGTGGAATTTACTGGCGTTAGTTTTACGTACAGCGGAGCGGTCAAACCGGTGCTGGAAAATGTTTCTTTCAGGGCTGCGGGCGGTTCGGTGGTGGCACTGGTGGGGCCGACCGGCGCGGGTAAATCGACGATGATGCAATTGCTGGCCCGATTTTATGACCCGGATCAGGGCGTGATCTCCATGGACGGGGCGGACATTAAAACAGTTTCGCTTTCGTCGCTGCGAAAAAGCATCTGCTTTGTGTTTCAGGAAACATTTCTGTTTTCCGATACGGTCGCAAACAACATACGTTATGGCTCTCCGCAGGCCACAGATGGGGCCGTGGAAGCGGCGGCGCGCATTGCCCAGGCCCATGATTTCATCATGGAGCTTTCCAACGGCTACCAGACGTTGCTGGGTGAACGCGGTACCACGCTTTCGGGCGGGCAGCGCCAGCGCCTGGCCATTGCGCGGGCACTCATGGCGGACCCTAAAATTCTGGTCTTGGATGAAGCGCTGGCCGCAATTGATCCAGAAACCGAGCATCTGATTCGCCGGGGGTTGGAATTGGTGCTGACCAACCGCACAGTGTTTGTCATCGCCCATCGGTTGAGCACGGTTCGTGCGGCAAATTTGATTTTAGTTCTTGAACATGGCCGACTGACCCAGATGGGAACGCATGAGCAGTTAATGCGTCAGCCGGGTCATTATCGGGAGGTGGCGGTGCTGCAGCTTTCGGGCGATGAACCATCGTTTCCGGTTCCACCCGGTGGCCCGACTGTGCCGGAGGTGGCTCTATGATGACCGATTTTCTAAGGCCTAGTCGCTGGTTCAAACGCCCCGGTAATGCCGCCCCAAGGCCGGCGGGGCTGCCGGCAAAGTCACCGACTGCGCCGGAAAGCGAGGCGGATTACAAACCGCTGGATTGGAAAGTGGTACGGGGCATTCTGGAATGGATGCGGCCATACTGGCGAGGTTATGTCATCACGGCGATTACCGGGTTGCTGGTGAACTTGTGTGAAATGGTTACACCGCGCTACATGCAGCAACTCATCGATACGGATATTCCGGGTAAAACTCCCAACCTGCAAACGAGTCTGGCGGCCCGGGCGCTTGGGTTTATTCATCCGGCGTGGGCGATGGAGATCTCCGGGCTTTCGCGCACCCATCTGGGGTATTTGAATATCATGACCACGATTGCCCTTTGGGCTTTTACCATGGCCATCGGCCTGCTGCTGCAGCGGTGGGGCATTGTTAACACCTCTCTGATTGGTGAAAAAGTGCTGTTTAACTTGCGCAAGCGGGTATTTGCCCATTTACAGCGGCTTTCGATGAACTACTACGACAAAACCAAATTCGGCAGAATTCTTACCCGCGGCACCAGTGATATTGATTCCATGTTCAACACCATTGTTTGGGGAGTCAACACACTGCTAAGCAATGTGACCATGATGCTCATTGCCGCCGTCATTCTCATTTTCATGGATTGGCGCATCGCCGTGGCGGTGTTGTGGTTGGGGCCGGTGCTCTATGTGCTCAATATTTATTATCGTCGGCGTGTGGGGGCGGCGTGGCGGCGGGTGCGTGAAGGTTATACCCAGGTCAGTTCCAACTTGGCGGAAAATATTTCGGGTATGCGGGTGGTGGCGGCTTTTAACCGACAACACCAGAATTTGGATGTTTTTAACAGCCTGCAATTGGTCAATACCAGTAATAATGTGCGAGCTGCGGTGGTTAATGGAATCTATCAGCCACTGTTGGGGTTAATTGGGTTTCTCGGTAAGGTGATCATCTTAATCTTTGGCGCGTATCTGGTGTTTCATACGGCGGCGGATCCATCCTCGCGGAAATTCACCATCGGCGAACTGGTGGCGATGTTTATTTACTGGGACTGGTTTATGGGGCCGGTCATCAATTTTGGCAATTTTTATAACGATACCATGATGGCCATGGCCTGTGCGGAACGTGTGCAAACGCTGCTGGCCCAGGAGCCGCAAGTGCAAGACTCGTCCACCGCCATCACCCTGCCGCCCGTGAAGGGCGCGGTCTGTTTCGAGCACGTGACGTTCGGCTACCAAAGTGACAAAACGGTGTTAAAGGATGTGAATTTTCAGGTGGAGCCGGGGCAAATGGTGGCCCTGGTGGGCCATACCGGTTGCGGCAAATCCACCATCATCAGCCTGATCTGCCGATTTTACGTGGCCCAGCAGGGGCGGGTGATGATTGATGGCTATGATGTACGCGATATCTCCGGCGAAAGCCTGCACCGGCAAATGGGCATTGTGTCGCAGAATAACTATCTGTTTACGGGGACCGTGATGGACAACATCCGTTATGCCCGTCCGCAGGCCACCGACCAAGAGGTCTATGACGCCACGAAAAAACTGGACTGTTATGACATGATGATGGAATTGAAAGACGGCTTTCAAACCGACGTGGGGGAGCGCGGGGCATCGGTAAGCCTGGGCCAGCGGCAACTCATCTGTTTTGCCCGGGCGTTTGTGGCCAATCCGCGGATACTCTTGCTGGATGAAGCGACCAGCGCGGTGGATACCCATACGGAACTGCTGATTCAGCAGGCTTTGGAGCGTTTAACCGCCAACCGTACCACATTTGTGGTGGCCCATCGGCTAAGCACCATCGTTCATGCGGATCTGCTGCTGGTGCTGGACCATGGCCAAGTTGTGGAGCGCGGCACGCATCAATCGCTCATTAGCCACAATGGCCGGTATGCCAGTTTGTACCGTGAATTCACCCGCGATGCGTGATTCGGGCGGCGGCGGTTCGATGAAGCACCGGATTCTACGGTGGTGTGACAGATCTCGCGGCGTTGGCCACGCCAAGATACATATTACGCTTCGCTCGGGTGATAACGAAGGCTCCTAATAATTGTTACGCAAGGCTCCGCTGAAAGGCGTTGCGGGAATCGCGTAATGTGTGGAAACGGTTAAAACTGGTATTATTTGAGGAAAGGAACCGGTCTGATGCCAGTTTTTGCCAGCGAGATTAAAGGTCCCCGTTCTGTGCGGTCCAGTATCCCGCCGGGCAGCATGAACAAGCTGCAACTGGAAGATCGCGCTGCGCACGACTGGTATCGGTTCGTGCTTTCTTTTCCGCCGCACCTGGTTTCGGATTATCTGAGAAAATTCGAGGTGACGGCCGAAGATGTGGTTGTTGATCCGTTCTGCGGCACCGGCACGACTCTGGTGGAGTGCAAAAAGCATGGCATTGCTTCCATCGGCGTGGAGGCCAATCCAATGGCTCATTTCGCCAGCACGGTTAAAACCACTTGGGATGCGTCTGGTGCGGGCCTGTTGGCCGAGGCTCAGGCCATTGCTCGGACGGTTCGAGCACGCTTGGAATCAGACGGCGTACCGGACGATCACGATTTGCCGCTGTTTGGCAATGAGAAACAGCGTGCCCGACAGAAGTTGCTTTCACTTCCGCCGGAAAAGATGCACTTGCTATTGAGCAACTCAATCAGCCCTGTTCCACTGCACAAAGCGCTGGTGCTGCTGGACCAGATCGACTGCGCGGCTGGTCGTTTGGAGAAAGGATTTTTTCGGCTGGCGTTGGCTTCCGCGCTGGTGCAATCAATTGGCAATCTCCATTTCGGTCCGGAGGTGGGTGTGGGGCCACCCAAGCAGGATGCGGCAGCGGTGGTGGAATGGCTGGGGCGAGTGAATGGGATGGCCGCGGATTTAACGGCCCTGCGGCCACATCGGCATATTTCCACAACCGTATTGCACGCTGACGCCCGGAATCTGGCCGGCCTTGCGGCGGTACTGGGACTGCGGAAAATCGCCGCTGTGATCACTTCGCCGCCGTACCCCAACGAAAAAGACTACACCCGCACGACGCGACTGGAATCGGTCATACTTGGCTTCATCAGTGACAAGGCTGAATTGCAGAGCTTCAAGCGAAAACTGATGCGTTCCAACACGCGCAACGTCTACAAGGGCGATGACGATGGCCAATGGGTGGCATCCAACGCACGGGTGCAAGAGCTTGCTACGCGCATTGAATCGCGTCGCCTTGAATTGGAAAAGACCAGCGGCTTTGAACGGATGTACGCCAAAGTTGCGGAACTGTATTTCGGGGGCATGGCCCGACACTTTGCGGTGCTTCGGCCATTTCTTAAGCCGGGGGCCATGCTGGCCTACGTGGTGGGAGACCAAGCGTCATTTTTCCAGATTATGATTAGAACCGGCACCATTCTTGCGGAAATAGCGGAAAGCCTCGGATATGATGTCGTCGGCCTGGATTTGTTCCGCACCCGGCTGGCCACGGCCACGCGGCAACAACTTCGCGAGGAAGTGCTGGTTCTGCGCTGGCCGGGGGGCGGCGCGAGATGAACAGGGGTGAAAAAGCGAACCAATCGGGAAGTGACGGCGGCAATGCGTATTCGCGCATTATTGAAGCCATTTTTCTGGCTAACTTTCGCGCCGGCATGGAGAGGGTGGATTTTGCCAGGTTGGACATTGAAAAATTTGCGGCCTCGCTGAAGATTGCCCTGCCGAAGAACCTTGGTGACCTCATATACAGCTTTCGCTACCGCCAGGATCTGCCTGCGGCGATCAGTCGGGCCGCGCCCATGGGGAAAAGCTGGGTTATTCGGCCCGTCGGGCGTGCGAAATATGCATTTGTGGCTTCGTCAATTGCTGAGATTCTGCCAAATCCGAACCTCGCCCGCACAAGTGTTCCGGACGCAACGCCGGGGATTATTGAAATGTACCGGCTTGGTGACGAACAGGCCCTGCTTGCCCGTGTCCGATATAATCGCCTGATCGATATTTTCACGGGTGTTACGTGCTATGCTCTCCAGAGCCACCTGCGCGCCACGGTCAAGGGCATGGGCCAAGTGGAAACTGATGAGCTTTATGTGGGGTTGGACAAGCGCGGGGCGCATTTTGTTTTCCTCGTGCAGGCCAAGCGGGGGAATGACAGAATTAACGTGGTTCAGATTGAGCAGGACATCGCCATGTGCGCGGCGAAATTTCCGGATCTTATTTGCATTCCTATCGCTGCGTGCGCCATGGAAGACCGTCTTGTTGCGATGTTTGCCTTTGAGGCCGATCGAAACAGTGGCGAATGCGGCGTGTCGGTCACCGCCGAGAAACACTATCGGTTCGTTCCCCCGGACCAGATTTCGCCTGAAGATCTGCAATCTTATGCAAGGAACCGTTGGGACGCATGATGGCCCCGAGCTTAAACAAAAATCTAATGCACTTTCCGGCGGTGTTGGCGCGATGCAGCAATAACGCCAGCTCTAGGGCATGGTAGTCGCCCCACAGGCTTGCCATCATGGGTCGATCGCGTAAGATAACAGCGGCTGAAACGAGTGGATTTCGACAGGATAAACCATGCAGCGAACCTTGATTATTGTAAAGCCGGATGGTGTGCAGCGCGGGCTGATTGGCGAAATTGTTGGCCGTTTTGAACGCCGCGGACTGCAAATTATCGGCATAAAAATGATGCGAATTTCCCACGCTCTCGCCCAGGAACACTATGTCATGCATCAGGGTAAACCCTTTTACGAAGGCTTGATTCGGTTTATGACCGGCGGACCGGTGGTGGTCTTGGCGCTGCAAGGCAATAATGCCATTGATGTATCCCGCAAAATGATGGGGGCCACGTTTGGGTTCAAAGCCGAACCCGGCACTATTCGCGGGGATTTCGGCCTTTCCAGCAGTTTCAACCTTATTCATGGCAGCGATT
>JABEVA010000131.1 GCA_013044065.1 Phycisphaerae bacterium | reverse complement strand
CACCCACGCTGCCCCCTCCACATTGGCCCGGTCCGCCATAAACATCAGTGGATAAGAGGTCAGCAACATCAACACCACAATGGCCGCCAGTGGGGCCGCCAATTTGTGCTTCCGCACCGACCAGACCAGCAAACCCGCCGCCAAAACCGCCATTCCGGCAATGGTGGTATCAAAGGCCACAGCCGCCGCTACAGCACTTTTCGGAAAGAGCCGAAAATAAAGCAAATACACATAAGCATCCGGCGCGGGATAATTCATGTCATCGTGGCCGTTCCAGAACCGCGGCGTACCAAACGACTGAAATTTATGATAGAATTGCGTGAAATCCGTCAGGTGCATCGCGGGCGCAAAAGCGATGCTGTCAAATGGAAATGGCCACGGCTTGCCTATTTGCGTGTGCCAGTACACCAGCAGATATGCTACAAGCGCCAACCCCGTCAGTACCGTCACGTACCAGAATAAGCCGCGGAACACCAATTCCTCACCGGAAACCGCTGCGGCCAAATCGGATTTCAGCAAGGGTTGTATTTCACCGACGTTGTTACTCAAATGGTATCTCCAGATGGAATTGACGCAACTGGCCACCCGGCGCAGCTTACTGAGCTTTGAATTCCCACGCCTCCAAAGCCTCAGCCAAGTCGCTTTGCACCCGCGTATAGTCCGCCTTGGCTTGCCGCAATTGCTCGGCAACCATCACCACCTTTGGATCCGCCAAGGCTTGCTCGGCCCGGCGCTTTTGCTGTTCCAGCTTTTGAATGAGTTCTTCAACCGCACTCAAACTCAGGCGGCTTAAATGGGCTGGCAATTTCATCGATGTTGCGGCAGTCGACCGAGGACTCTTTGTTGTCTGTTGATTCTGTCGCGATGGCGGTTGCTCTTTGCGCCTCTTATCCTGGTTTTCCACATCACGACGTTGCTTGAGGGCACGTTGAGCTTCGTTTGCCGCCGCCACCAGATAATCACTGTAACTGCCGTTGAACAAACGCCACTGCGGCCCTTGTCCGGCTTCTTTGGCGGGTTCCAGTACCAGCAATTGATCGCATACCGAATCCAAAAAATACCGATCATGCGATACCAAAATCAATGTTCCGTCAAAACTATCCAACGCCGCTTCCACCACTTGGCAGGTCAGCATATCCAGATGATTGGTCGGCTCATCCATCAGAATGGTATTGGACGGATTGAGCAAGAGCTTGGCCATAGCCACCCGTGATTTTTCTCCTCCCGAAAGAACGGCTATCTTTTTATCGATAGTATCTCCGGAAAACAAAAACAACGCCGCCAGATCACGCATATCCTGTGGCGACATGGTGGGCCGGGCACTTTGAAGTTCCTCGGCCACCGAGTTTTCCGGATTTAAATCCTGATGCTCCTGCCGATAGAATTGCACGGTTACGGCGTGGCCCCAGCGAATTTCG
Source organism: Phycisphaerae bacterium (assembly GCA_013044065.1). GTDB lineage: Bacteria > Planctomycetota > Phycisphaerae > WQYP01 > WQYP01 > JABEVA01. The sequence continues at coordinate 10,487 of JABEVA010000131.1, read as the reverse complement.
CCTGTATCCGCCGTCAACTCACCAGCCAAAATATTTAACAACGTGCTTTTGCCGACTCCATTGGGACCAATAATGCCCAGTCGTGTGCCCCGGGGCAAGTGGAAGCTGATATCTGCAAAGAGCATCTTCTCGTCGAAGCGCTTGCTAACACCCTCTAACCGAAGGGCTTCCTGGCCGCTGGGCCGCGCAACTTTCAAATTCAGAATCATGGCTTTGTCCTGGCCGCGTGGCCGCGCGACCAAAGCTTCGGTTTTCAGGCGTTCCAGCCTTGTTTTACGGCCGCGAGCCTGCATCGCCCGTTGGCCGGCGCCAAACCGCCGGATATATTCCTCCTGCTTGGCAATAAACGCCTGCTGCTGGGCGAACTGCCGCCGCCGAGTCAATTGGCGCTCCGCACTCAGGGTCAGATAATCCGAATAATTGCCCGGATATCTTTCTATCTCGCCGCCACGCATTTCCACAATGTTATTGACTACCCGATCGAGAAAATATCGGTCGTGGCTGACGATCACCATGGTGATATCAGCCATAGCCTGAAGTGTTTCTTCCAGCCACTGGAGCATGTGCAAATCCAGATGGTTGGTAGGTTCATCCAGCAGCAACAAGTCGGCTCCGGAGAGCAGCATCCGAGCCAGTTGCGCCCGCGACTTTTGCCCGCCTGACAGGGCTGAAATCGGAAGCGTTAAATCCCGTTGTGAAAACCCCAATTCCTGCAGTACGACTTGAACACGCCGCTCAATTTCCCAGCCGCCCAGGTGTTCAAAATGATGCTGCAAGGAATCGTAACGTCGAATTGCCGCGTCATGCTCCAGACCGGATGTATGCCGGGCCATCATATCCGCGGCCTCATGCATCTGTGTTTCAACCGCCTTTAGTTCCTCGAAGACCAGTGATACCTGATGATGCAGAGTTTCATTGGGGTCCAACAACGGCTGCTGCGACACATAACTTAATGTAGCCTGCCGTGACACAGTGCGTTTTCCATGGTCGGGTTCTTCGACTCCCGCAAAAATCTTTAACAGCGTCGTTTTCCCAGCTCCGTTCGGGCCGATTAACCCGATGCGTTCCCCCACCTGAAGCTCCAATGAGATATCCGCGAAGATTGTTCGCCCTTCGTACGCCTTGCCAATGTTTTCTACTGCCGCAACCGCCAATGTTCACCTGTATCCTGACACTAAAATTCCCGAGGTGGCCATAATGTCGCGCCGGTCCAGAATCCGCAGTTCCATCTTTACGAAGTTCCGGGCAAAGCCCACCCGCCTGTCCCACCATACAGTTTATACGATATCAGGCCGACACAACAGAATACAGCCTCATGGGTGAGAATTCTCCTGCAGTACAACCTCGCTCCACGGCCATCCTTGAAACGGCGTCGGCTTGGCGCTAGGATCAAGATAAACGTGCGGCCGGTGCCCCTGGGTTGCGCCATCGCCGGAGCTGTCAGGTTTAGCTAGCAAGGATATCTCATGAGCAATCCCCCTACCGCCCGCACCGTCGGGCAATTAAAAGCCACCGGTTACAGGCCATGCAGCGTCAAGGATGAATTGCGCCGCAATGTGATCGCGAGACTGCGCGATGGCAAGGCTCTCTTTGACGGGCTGGTCGGTTATGAAGTTACCGTCCTGCCCCAGGTCATTCATGCCCTGTTGAGCCGGCACGATATGCTTTTGCTGGGCCTGCGCGGCCAAGCCAAAACTCGCATTTTGCGGATGCTGCCGGACTTGCTTGATGAATGGATACCAGTGCTGGCGGGCTGTGAACTGCCGGACGATCCGATCCATCCCACATTGGCCATAGGCCGACGGATTATTTCCGAACAGGGAGACGATGCGGGTATCGAATGGCTTCATCGCAGTCGCCGTTATCACGAAAAATTAGCTACGCCGGATGTCACCATTGCCGATCTGATTGGCGAAATAGACTTGGTGCGCCACGCCCAGGGCCGCTATCTTTCTGATGAAACCACCATGCACTTCGGCCTGATTCCGCGGACCAATCGGGGGATCTTCGCCATTAACGAACTGCCGGATTTGGCAGCCAAGATTCAGGTCGGCCTTTTTAATGTGTTGGAGGAACGTGACGTACAGATCCGTGGCTATCCTATCCGACTTGAGATTGATGTGTGCATGGTATTTTCCGCCAATCCTGAGGATTACACGAATCGTGGGCGCATTGTCACACCGCTCAAGGATCGCATCGGTTCGGTGATTCGCACCCATTATCCGCGTCGTTTGGCGGAAGCCATTAAAATCACCTGTGAAAATGCCTGGTTGGAGCGAGATGCCGATGTACGTGTTGAAATCCCCACTTTTATGCTGGAACTGATGGAGGAATTCGTATGCTTGGCACGCACCAGTCCGCATATCAATCAGGCCAGCGGCGTTAGTGTACGCTGCTCAATTGCCAACGCGGAAAATCTGGTTTCGAGCGCGGAACGCCGCGGCATTGTTTTGGGGGAAAACCGCGTCGTTGCGCGGATGGATGACTTGGCTTTTATCAGTGCCGGCTGCCGGGGCAAAATTGAGTTGCTGCTGGCCGAAGGCGATGCCGCAGAAGATAAGCTTATCGCGGCCCTGCTGGGCGAGGCGGTAAAGAAGGTCTTTGACCGACATGCAGAGCTGGAAGACTACACGGAATTGGTGCAGCAGTTTAAGAACGGTTTGACGTTACAAGTCGGCGATGAGGTGCCCACCACAACTTTGGCGGAGAATTATGGGCTGGTGAAAGGCTTGAAGGCTGCAACCACCAAGCTGGCTCAGGAGCTTGGCTTCAAGACACCGGATGCGGCACTGCTGGTTTCTGTGGGCGAATTTCTCCTGGAGGCACTTTACGTGAACAATCGCTTAAGCAAAGTGGTAGCTCCGGGAAAATCATTCTTCCGCAAATGACGATTTCCACCACGCCATCGTCTGGCCACGGTTCCGAAGCAGTGGAACGCTGCATCGTTGACGGCCCGTACAAAAAGCGGGCGAACCAGAGACCATGCTGGCGGCCGTGTCGGCTATTCCATGCGCGCTTTAATGCATATACGCCTTCATCACAATTTAACAATTTCCCATTATAATCTCGGCGTTGGTAATGTTGCCCGCAAAATACAGAGGTGGATTTCATGATGAAACACTGTACTTCATTGGCCGGAATTGCCCGACAGAATAACAGCATCCACAAGCCGACATATCTGCTGGCTCTAGTCGGAACGATGCTACTCATATCAGGCCTGTTCCCCGCCGCCGGCCACGCGGCCGTACTCCCGCGTACTCTGCCGGATTCGCGCCTCGTCGCCCCGGTTGGGCAAGTTCAGCAAACGCCCAACTTTGCCATCGGTGTGGCTCAACTGCATAACACACTGCTGGTGGAATGTGGGGGCGCAACTCAAGCCCAATCATTGCTGGCCCTCCATGCGCACACCCTGACGCTTACCGATCGTGTTGATTTCGTGAAAGGCGTAGCGTTGCCCGGTCCGGCAACTCAAATTGGCCGTCAAAGCCTGTTTCAGGGTATGGCTACCGGACCAGGCGGCTTGGTTTATCTTGCCGGTGGCGCTACGGATAATGTGGTAGCCCTGCATCTTGCGGGCGGTAAACTGAAATTGCGGCATTGTTTTCCTCTGCATTGGCAACCATTTCCGGCCAGTCAATATCCCTATCAATATCAATCTCGCCAAGTCCAACCCTACCATTTCTATCCAGATGCGGTGGCGATAGGGTCCACCGGCACGCACATCTTTGTCACGGGGCTGCTTTCCAACAGCATCGCCCGGATCAACGTGAAAACCGGACATACGCTATACGCCAATGCCGGTTCCATTCCCTTTGCCGTGGTGCTTGGCAATCATGGCCGGACGCTTGTTATCAGTGACTGGGGCGGCAACAACGTCACGCTACTCCAAGCCGCCACGCTGAAAACACTGGGATCGGTGGCCATCGGCCCGCCAACGGGACCCCGGAATCGCCGGGCCGGCGTGCATCCAACGGCCTTGGTTGCGCAGCACCATTCCGATATTGTCTGGGTGGCCTGCGCCAACACCGACCAAGTTGTGGCCATCAATGTTAGTCAGCGGACCATAGTCCGGCGCATTAACGATGCCCCTTACCGTAACGCCCCACCCGGATCATATCCGGATGGACTGGCTCTTTGGCAGCACCATTTATTCGTGGCCAACGCGGGCAATAATGATGTGGCCGTATACAACGCCCATAACGGCCGGCGCTTGGGCCTTATTCCCACCGGATGGTATCCGTCAGCCCTATGTGTCGGTCACAATGCATTGTATATTGCCTGTGCCAAAGGGTTGGGCTCTACCGCCAATCCCAACTATCAGTGGGTCGGCACCTCGATGCCGGGCACTGTGGAGAGAATCGCACTCTCCACGCTCCCGGATGCGCTCCCAGGTTGGACCGTCCAAGCCTTGCACAATGATGGCTTTTCCCGCACCGAGCGGAGTCGCCGGGCTGCGCATAATCATCAGGCCGCTCTTGCCCTGCGCAGGCATATCCGCCATGTGGTTTTTATACTGCGCGAAAACAAAACCTTTGACGAGGATTTCGGCACCTACCGTCGCGCTGGCCATTGGGCGGATCCACATCTGGATTTATACAATGGTCGCGACCTGCCCAATCTCTATGCCTTAGCCAGCCGTTTTGGATTGATGGTCAACTACCGCGTGGACGGCGAAGTGACTGCGCAGGCCCACCAGTGGACTACGGCAGCTTCGGATTCCGATTGGGTACAACGCACCTGGCCGATGTATTATTCCGGACGCGGAATCACGCCCAACCCCGGTTGGACCCAGAGCCTGACGGATCACAATGTGATAGGGGCTGCTACCGGCTTTATCGGCACGGATAACCCGTATACGGACTACGAAAATTTGTCCAAACTTGGGGCCTACTCCAACCCTTGGATTTCCTACCCAGGTGGATTATTTTTATTCAATGATCTCCTGGTCCATCACGTCTCGTTCATGGATTTCGGGGAGTTTGTTTCCCGCGATGAAGCCGGAGAAATTTCTCAGGCCATGAAACAGCATCTTGGCACCACATTTCCCGGTTGGAATCGCTATATTCTTGATACCTGGCGTGTGGAACGCATTTTAGCCTGGCTCAAAAACCCCCGGCACACCATGCCTCGTCTGATGTATGTCTGGCTGCCCGATGATCACACCGCAGGACGCTCCACGGGTTATTACACCCCCGCTTATTATGTAGCCAACAATGACCTGGCCACGGGTAAGCTGGTCGCGGCACTGAGTCGTATGCCCCAATGGAAACATACACTTATTTTCATTACCGAGGACGATGCTCAATCCGGTGCGGATCATATTGGCGCACACCGCTCCCTGGCCCTGGTCGTAAGCCCCTGGGTAAAACCAGGTCTATTGATAACCCATCGTTATTCCCAGGTGGATATCCTGCGTACCATGGAAGCTGCTGAAAAGGTGCCTCCCATGTCTCAATGGGATGCCAATGCATGTGTACTTAGCGGAATTTGGACCCACCACCCCAACTTCGCCCCATTTAAGGTCGAGCCCATTCAAATTCCAATGGCTTTGAATCCGGGTCAGGCCACTCATATCCAACGACTCCGGCGCAAAGCCGGCCAGAATGGCCATTGGCTTTCACCTGTGTGGCTGGCCCGGCACCAGGCTGTAGGACTGCGCTACCGCTCCCATCCCAAGAGAAGTGATCATTACACCCCCACCACGCTCTTAAAAGTCCCTGGACCGGAACAGATGCGCCAGGAATGGATTGCCACCAAAGGCCTCCGTTCTTACCGGCAAGTGATGGCGTACTTGCGAAGTTATGCGCAGCGGCATCATCAGCCAATGAGTCATTATCTGGCTACTGCTGATGATGATGCCGGTAATTAGTCCGCCTCAAACGAACCCACACACTCACACCATGGCAAACTTTTGGAAACCATTTTATGAGCACAATCCTCGATGAAATGAATCAGGCACCCATGACCGCGTTGCATCGACGGCTGGCCCGGTCCGCAGGGCTGGGCATTTTTCTTGATGGCTACGACATCATGATTATTGGTGCCGTATTGCTGTTGTTAAAACCGCTCTGGCATCTGGACGCCCATGCAGTGGGATGGTTGGGCAGCGCAGCTCTGGCGGGGGCGTTCGCCGGAGCGCTGATCGGTGGCCGAATCGCCGATCGCTTCGGCCGCAAAGCAATTTATCTCATAGACCTTATCACGTTTTTTCTAGCGGCCCTTCTCTGCGCCTCGGCGTGGAATATCACATCCTTGGTGGTATTTCGATTTCTGCTGGGTGTGGGTATCGGAGCGGATTATCCCCTTAGCGCCACCTACATGGCCGAGTTCATGCCCACAGTGAAACGCGGCGGCGTCATCACCTGGACCTTCGGCCTGTGGACCGCGGGGGCGATTTTCGCTGGCTTGGTGGGCTTTACACTGGTTCACCTGGGGCCATGGGCCTGGCGACTGATGTTTTTGGTCGGAGCCGCGCCGGCACTGCTGGTGGTGTGGTTGAGGCGAAGTCTTCCGGAATCGCCACGCTGGTATCTGCGCCGCGGCCAGGTGGAAAAAGCCACGCAGGTGCTTCAGCAACTCGTTCCCGGACTTAGCGATTCGCAAGTCTCAACGATTCTCGCAGCGCAAGTGCAAACTATCCATACGCCGCCTGTGCCGGTGCGCGTATTATTTGGACGCCGCTTTTTGCGGGCCACCCTGTTTGTCTGCCTGCCGTGGTTTGTGATGGACCTGGTGGGTTATTACGTAACCATTTATATTCCGCAAATCCTTGGCCACCTGGGTTTTCATGGTTCTTCCAGCAAACTGCTCGGCAGCATGATTTTAAGTGCCAGTTTTCTCATCGGTTACATTCCGCTGGCACTTTTGGTGGACCAGATTGGACGCGTATGGCCGCAAATTCTGGGCTTTATCGGCGGCGGTGTCGGATTGGGAATCGTCGGCTTGACCGCTCTGGAATCCCCCACCAAAGCCGTCATTCACGGGGGCACAGTAGAACAGGTGGCGATGTTCAGCACCGCAGCGATTGTTATCATGTTTGCCGGCATGCTCATATCCCAGATTCTTAACAGCTTTGGACCCGGCAACACAACCTATCTTTTGGCCTCGGAGGTCTACCCGACTGACGTGCGCGCAACGGGGCACGGGTTTGCCACTGCCTTTTCACGCCTGGGAGCGGTTGCCAGCACCTTTTTTCTGCCGATGGTTGAACAGCACATTGGCACGCCAGTGTTAATGCTATGGCTGGCCGGAGGTAGCATTTTGGGCGGCGTGTTGACCTGGTTTTTGCGTGTTGAAACCACCTGCCAGCCTCTGCTGCAGGAATAATTCTATTCAAAATCCGCCCAGCACGACGTAACGGGTATCTTGGTATAACCCTCCCCCCCACTGTTGTGGCACCCACGACCAAATGCCTTGCACCATGTATAATTGACACCCTATGAATGTGCCGATTCGAAAACATATTACGTTGATGCAAGGTTATACGCCGGGGGAACAACCGGCAGACGTGTCCGTGGTGAAACTCAATACCAATGAAAATCCCTATCCGCCTTCGCCGCGTGTCCTCTCCGCCATCAACGCGATTACGGCGGAACAACTACGGCGTTACCCCAGCCCGGACGCCGGTGATTTTCGCCAGGCCGCCGCAGCGGTTCACCACATTGATCCGGAAATGATTCTGCCGACCAACGGTGGCGATGAGCTTCTGGCCCTGGTCGTACGGGCCTGCGCCGGTGAAAACGCCCGTGTGGCCTATCTGGACCCGGGCTATTCGCTCTATCCGGTCTTAGCCAACATGCAGGCAGCCATACCGGTACCCGTGCCCTATGAAATTTCTGCGCAGGAGTGGCGGATTCCTAGGGATATTTGGAAGATCGACGCCGCGGTTCTACTCATCGTCAACCCGAACGCTCCTTCCGGCACCCTGATCGGTCTATCCGCGCTGGAAGATATTGCCCGCCGCTTCTCCGGTTTGCTGCTCATTGATGAAGCCTATGTTGATTTCGCTCCGACGAGTGCCCTGGGCCTGGTCCCGCAATTTCCCAACCTGATACTGCTTCGTTCCATGTCCAAGGGTTATGGTCTAGCTGGAATGCGTTTCGGCTATGGCATCGCCCAGGCTCCGCTGATTGCCGAACTTTACAAGGTTCGCGACAGTTATCCCTGCGATGTTATTGCCATAGCTGCCGCCACCGCTGCCATCGGCGATCAAGCTTATGCCAAAGCTGCGTGGCAAAAAGTCCTCCAGCAGCGTCAGTGGATGACCAACCAACTGGTAAAGCTGGGCTTTGGCGTACCGGAAAGTCACAGCAACTTTGTCCTGGCTCAGGTACCCGCCGGCATGGACGCGGCCACCTTGTATCAGCATCTCAAATCCCGCAATATCCTGGTGCGCTATTTCAACTTACCACGACTCACAGATAAACTTCGCATCACCATTGGTACACCGCAACAGAATGAAGTTCTCGTTCAAACCTTGATCGATCTGAAAAAAGGCCTCCAGCATGCTCATTCATGACACTGGACCGATTACACTTTATGGAAAGGATTCAGCTTATGAGTAACAACATTCCTTCCACGCAACGTCGCGCCACCGTCACCAGAAAAACGCGCGAAACCGATATTTCCCTTAGTTTGAATCTCGACGGCACCGGTCAGGCCGATATCGCCTCTGGTGTGGGCTTTTTCGATCACATGCTGCATCACCTGGCCCGGCACGGTATGTTCGATCTGTCCGTGCAGGCCACCGGCGATTTGCATATTGATGCCCATCACACCGTGGAGGACGTAGCTCTGGTACTCGGAGCCGCCATTGACCAGTCCTTGGCTGAAAAGAAAGGCATTTTTCGCTACGGTTGGGCCGATGTGCCGATGGAGGATGCCTTGGCCAATGTAGCCCTTGATCTATCCGGACGGCCTGCTTTCATTTTTAATGTCAAATTCCCCACTCCGAAAATCGGTGATTTTGATGTAGAATTAATTGCCGAGGCGCTGCGTTCCCTCACCAACACCGCCAAAATGAATTTGCATGTCAATGTACCCTACGGCAGCAACAGCCATCATGTGGCGGAAGCTATCTTTAAGGCGCTGGCCAAGTCGCTTCGCCAAGCCGTGGCCATAGATCCACGATCCGATCAAGTTCCAAGTACCAAAGGGGTGCTCTAACGCACAAGGCGGCCAACCAGAATCGATCGGCTAAGCCCCGCCCCATGAGTCCATAATCGCCACGCTGGCCGAACAGCCCAAACGATCCGCACCGGCTTCGAGCATGGCTCGGGCGGTGGCCGCATCACGTATTCCACCGGCGGCCTTCACACGCATGGCTGGCGCGTGGGCTTTCAACAGGCGCACGGCTTCCACGCTCGCTCCGCCCGCCGGATGAAAGCCTGTGCTGGTTTTTACGAAATCCGCTCCCGCCTCGCTTGCCGCCCGACAGCCCAGTGCAATTTGCTCTGCCGTCAGCATCGCTGTTTCCAAAATCACCTTCACCACAATACGCTTTGTTATTGTCCGCGCCGCCTCCACCACCCCCCGCACATCCGCCCGTGCGGTATCCAAATCACAGGCTAAAAGCGCCGGTAAAAAAATTACCATGTCAATTTCCCCCGCTCCGTCTCCAAGGCACTCTTTGGCCTCAAATGCTTTGCTTGCCGTACTCACCGCTCCAAACGGGAATCCTACGCAGGCGCAAACCGCAGTCCGCTTTTCCTCATCGGCCGTTTCCCATCCAACCCCCGCTGCGGCCAGCAAGCCGGCCGCCATCTTCACCCACCGCGGATTGATACACACGCTGGCAAAGTTATAACGCAAGGCTTCCGCCACCAGCACTCTAACTTGCGATTCTCCGGCTTCCGGTTTGAGCAAAGTATGGTCAATACGCCGGGCAAGCTCTTGGCGCGTCCACATCAAAATTCTCCAGAACTACCATCCACACCATAACACGATCATAAGAAAGGCGGCACTTGCGTCAATGCGAAACTGAACGTAAGCCGCTCCCGATACTTGCTTGTAACGCTTGGCGGCGTTCTAATGTGCGGTCAAGGACATCTGTTTACGCATGTATGGAGATTAAAAAAATGCCTTTTGATCCTAAAAAGAACTTAAATCCCAAGGCCTTGCGGGACAAGAGCCTGTCTTTTCACCAAGAATTCAAAAAATTCCTCTTTCAGGGCAATGCCCTTTCACTTGCCATCGGTGTCATTATCGGTGGAGCTTTTGGTGGTTTCGTCAGCAAAGTAAACGCTGATCTGATCATGCCCATCATCAATCTTTTTCTACCCAACGGCTCCTGGCGGACCGCCGGCATTACCATTGGCCATGTGCCGAAACTCAATCCCACCACCTTTACCCCTGTTTTGGACCCCAAGACCCATCAGCAGGTGATGGAACCGGTAAAGCTGCTTATTGGCGATTTGGGCAATCAGTTTCTCACGCTGATCATAACCGGCTTGGTTTGCTTTATCATCATCAAACTTCTGGTCAAGGCT
>JABEVA010000130.1 GCA_013044065.1 Phycisphaerae bacterium | reverse complement strand
CAGTTTTGAAAACCTGTCAAGTGCCAGAAAACCACGGCCAGTGGCCCACCAAATCATTTTTTCGAGTATAATTTACCCACTCGATTGCCCGAAGAGCCATTTTATGTATGGGCCTGATGCCAGCCTAAACGTGCTGCCGGTGCTTGTCACCGGCGGCTCCATCACGGGCGGTGACACCTATACCACCTCACTGACGGTTGATACCACCGGCGTCGGCGGCCCGGTTCAATTTGGCACCATCATCGCCACCTATCCCGGCTCCAGCGATTCCGGCGTATCCGTGGCACTCGATTCCGGTAACGCCAATTACAGCGTTGCGCGCAGCACCCGTTTTGCTGGCTATTTTTCGACCTATTCCACGGCGGGGTCGACATATATCAATTATCCCCTCACGGAGGCAGGCATTTACAGCGATCTGACCACACCAAATACGTACGACCTGTTGACTTTCTACGACGGCGCAAGTACCGACGCCTCCGGCAATGCCGCTGCCGGTGCCGCCGCAGTCCCCATTGGCACCACGGGCAGCCTGATTAACTTCGCCGACGAAACCAGTAATGGCGTCACCAGCGGCACTTTCCTGGCCAGCGTTCCGGAGCCTGCAGCAGTGGGGCTGCTCGCCCTCGGCGGCTTGCTGATTCTCTGTGGCCGCAGAGGCCGCCGGGAATAAGCCTGGTCGCAAAAATATGACAAGGTCATGGCGATGAGCAAATTTCCGCAAGACGATTCGGCAAGGTCCCCAAAGACCAGTCCCGTTGCGCGGGACGTTATTCTGGCGGCCGTGGAAAGTCAAATCCGGGATAACGATCCTCCGCAAACACGCCAAACGGTCCAGCGATTGATGGAAGAAGGCTGCAGCGCCAAAGAAGCTCGCCGACAGGTGGCCACAGCGTTGGTGATAGAAATTTTCGATGCCCTGAAAAATGCCAAAGCCTTCAACCGCAAGCGATACCTGCGCAACCTCTCGCTCCTGCCCGCCAAGCCATTGGATAACGATGAACCATAAAGCCAATCTCCCGCCAGAAACGGCGGGCGGCATCACATTGATTTCACCGGCCTTGCCTTGGGCTTGGCAGTAGCCTTGGACGATGTTTTCACGGCAGGCTTGGCCGCTTTACCAGCCGATGCGGCGTCCGCGGCTGGCCCAGCCCCGGACGCTGGTGCCGCCTCCTGCCCAGTCCCCTTCTTACCGGCCTTGGCTTTGGTCATAATATCCGGCGGTGGCCATTGGTTTTTGGTTTTAAGATCCAAAAATTCCGGCAGCTTGTCCGCGGGTAAAGTCATCCGGCAGCGCGGATAACCCAGGCAGCTCAAAAATTCGCCACGCTTGCCGCTGCGCACCACCAGTTCTTTTTTGCCGCACTTGGGGCATTTCAGGCCAGTCGGCTTTGGGGGTGGCTTGGGCGGCAGCGGCTCGCCGGTTTTGCGATCGGCCGCCTGAATCGTTTTACATTCCGGATAGCCTGAACATCCAAAAAACGGTCCAAATCTTCCCACCCGCTTGATCATCGGCTTGCCACACGTCGGGCACTTGTAATCGGTCAACTCCTGTACCACCGGCTTGCCTTCACGATCGATGGAAAGGGCGGCATCGCATTCCGGATAACGCGAACAGGATAAAAAAGTCTTCCCCCTCTTTGACAGCCGATACGCCATCATCGCTCCACACTTGGGGCATTTGTACTCCGACGGTGTGGCTTCGGCTCGGGCATGGGTCATGCGCTCTTCAGCCGTGGCCAGATCACGGGCTAGCGGTTCATAAAAAGAACGTACCACCTCCACCCAATCGCGATGGGCTTCTTCGATTTGATCCAATGACCCTTCAATCTTCCGCGTAAAACCTAGGTCCATTAAGTCAGGAAAACCTTCCATCAGTTTTTCCGTCACTTTCATACCCAGATCCGAGGCAAAAAACCGCCGATCCCGCAACTCCACATAGTGCCGGTCCTGAATGGTGGAAATGATCGAAGCATACGTGCTGGGACGGCCGATACCCTGCATTTCCAATGCTTTTACCAGACTGGCTTCCGTAAACCGCGGTGGAGGTGCGGTAAAATGCTGCGATGGCCGAAGGTCCAACGGAGCCACCGGCTGGCCTTCCTTCAGCGGCGGCAGGACTTGATCATCAAAGCGCGTCCACGCTCCCGCCACACGCATGAAACCGTCAAACTTCATCGCCCGCCCAGTGGCCTTGAAAAGTGGCGGCTTGGCCGGATCAAAGGCCGTAGTCCCGCCACTGTGGCGCGGCCGGGCCTCAATCATGGCCTCGGTAATCAGCCATTGCGCCGGCGTCATCTGACAAGCTAAAAAACGCTTCCATATCAATTCATAAAGCCGGAATTGTTCATCCGAAAGGCTGGAGCGAATTTCCGACGGCACCAGATGAATGTCCGTAGGACGAATGGCCTCGTGTGCTTCCTGCGCACCCTGACGGGCAGTAAAAAAGTTCGGCGATTCCGGCAGATAATTTCCACCAAACTCCTCGCGAATATAGCTGCGCACCATGTTCAACGCATCCGTACTGATGTTTTGCGAATCCGTACGCATATAGGTAATCAAACCCACCGCCCCCACCCCCGGCAATTCCACACCTTCATACAGTTGCTGTGCGGTGCGCATGGTGCGTTGGGCACCAAAACCAAGCTGGTTGCTGGCTGCCTGCTGGAGCGTACTGGTGCTGAACGGTCCCGGCGGTCTGGAGGTGGATGGCTTGGTGATAAGCCCGCGGATGCGATACTCCGGCGTGGTCGGATTCCCCGGTTTCACCCGACCCAAAACGGTACTCAGGAGCTTGGCAGGCCCCTTTGCGGGAATTCCTCGCGGCCCGTTGCTGCCGTCATTTTCCACCGTTTGCACCGTCACATCAATCAACCCTGTAATCTCAGCCGCGCGACGTGCCTGAGCCTGATCTTTCGGCTCAAACTTCTTCCCGTCCAGCTCCACAAGCTGCGCACGAAAGGCTTTGTTTTCCATCAGCCATTGAGTTTTGTCAGCATTGGTCGGGGCCGAGGCCGTGGCGGCCGAGTCGGTGTCATCGATCGGGCTTTCGGAATCTTCCTCCGGCCCGGAAAGAAATTGCTGCCATTGCCCAGCCAAATCCGCCGCCTGCAGCATATCCGTGGTGAATACACCAACAAGCTTCCAATATTCCTCCGGCATAAACGCCGAGATTTCGTGCTCGCGTTCCACAATGATCTTTACCGCCACGCTTTGCACTCGACCGGCGGAAAGACCGCTGGCCACCTTTTTCCACAAGAGCGGCGAAATCTTGTAACCCACCAGCCGATCTAAAATCCGACGGGCCTGCTGGGCGTCAACCTTGTCCTGATCTATTTGATGCGGGTTATCAAACGCCTTGAGAATAGCATTTTTCGTGATCTCATTGAACACCACCCGCTTGGCGGTTTTTTGATTCAGGCCCAGGGCGTGGCCCAAATGCCAGGCAATGGCTTCGCCTTCACGGTCCAAGTCGGTGGCCAGATACACTTCACTGCATCCTTTGGCGGCGGCCTTGAGTTCACTGATAATTTTCAGGCGGGTGGGCAAAATTTCGTAGGTGGGTTCAAAGTCATGTTCAATATCCACGCCAATGCCCTTGGACGGCAAATCGCGCACATGGCCCATGGAAGCTTTTACCCGGAAGCGGTCGCCAAGGTACTTGTTAATGGTTTTAGCTTTGGCTGGTGATTCCACAATTACCAGTGCCGGGCCGTTGTTGGTATCGGTGTTTTTTTTCGCCACGTGATTCGCATCCTTTATAAGCTTTCGCTTGAGTGGGGTTGAAGTTACCCGGTTTATCCATCGCGCCTGGTATTCGTATGCCAGCCACTGTGGCAAGTTCCGGCCACTGCCATTTTTGCGCGGCGCGGTCTGCCCTAACAGTATATGTTCGGCATTATAGGCCCCACAGCCGACATATTTGTGGAAATCGTCGGTCTGGCCCATCTGCCGACATGATTTTTCACGTCCCAAAACCCTTTTCGGCCACCGCGACACCCAGCGCAACATGCCGGATAGCGGACCCTTGATAAATGGTTCAGGCGTTCTTGTCAAATCTTAAGTCCGTTTTTCCGGCCCGTAGGTCCAACCATTTCCCCGGCAACCACTCTGTTCTGGCTACAATTCATGACCAAACGGGTTCGTTTGTTTTCGCCGCCCGCATGGTGTCTGCACCGTGGCGGCAAAGCCGGCCTGCCACACCCGCCGCCCCACCCTTTGCCGATAACGCCGGAAAAGGACCGGTAAAAGAATTTGTAAAAAAATTTAAAGTTTTGCGTCCAAAACGCTTGCGGTTCCCACAAACCGGGTATAATACGTTCAGAGGTGAATGACTCACCTCACGGCTTCGAGAGGTATCTGAGGCATGAGACGATCATCCAAGAACTTAGCGGACAAGGACATTACCGCCGCTCTGGCGGGCTGGAACTTTGAGCCTGGCCAGGTGAATGTACGTATCGTCCGAGGCAAGGATGGCAAGCCCAAAATTCAACTGCGGCTTGACTTAGGTCTGCTGCAGATGGAAATCAACGGACGGCCCGATGGCAAACGGCCACACAACAATGCCTCAGAACTGGCCCACCAACTGCGCCGGCTTGAAAAACACCGCAAATTGTTCGGAGAGTTTTCCGGCTTTTCCCTCTCGGCTTCCGCTTGTGCGGCGCTCCGGGCCGAGTCCGCCATGTTCTATCACCGCTATTTGAGCCTGTTTGTATTAGAACAATTTGATGCGGTCATCCGCGATACCCAGCATAGTTTGGATGTGCTGGATCTTTGCCATCATTTTGCGGACGAAGCCCACGACCGCTACATCATGGAACAGTACCGCCCTTACATTCTCATGATGCAGGGCCGGTCCCGTGCCTGCCGGGCGATGAAAGACGGATTCACCAAAACCGCTTTGGCCTATCTCAAGGCCACCTTGCGGCGCGTCTTGGAGCTCTACCCAAAACCGCTCGGACGGCGATCCTATGAGGCGCAGGTACTGATGGCCATGATTCGCGATCTTCGCCACGGCATTCCGATGGATCCGCTGACCAAACTGCGCCGTGAACTGCGGCGAGCTGTGACTGCGGAACAATATGAGCGAGCGGCCCACTTGCGCGACGAGCTTACGGCCTTGGAAACGCTGGGGGCCATCGGCCCGGCTCCGTCGCTGCCAGCCGCAGCCCCGGCTGCGGCCCAAACCGGGGGTGGTACGGCCGCATCTGTGCGGCGTCGTTGCC
This sequence comes from Phycisphaerae bacterium, assembly GCA_013044065.1. Taxonomy (GTDB): domain Bacteria; phylum Planctomycetota; class Phycisphaerae; order WQYP01; family WQYP01; genus JABEVA01. Next base: position 843 of record JABEVA010000130.1, on the reverse strand, counting down.
GCCCGCGCCGGGCAAACCATCGCGCCGCCAAGCGGGAAACCACGGAACAGAAAGCCGTCCGGCCGCCTGAAGACCCCCCCGCTGCGAGCAACGCGTAGACTGCACCCCAGCCGTGTGCCCCATGGTGGTCGAATGGCCGGCACCCCGCCGCGCTGGACCGTTCACATTTTACAATCCTCTACAATGCGTTAAGATACTAGACATCGGGGCGTGGCGCAGCCTGGCTAGCGCACTTGACTGGGGGTCAAGGGGTCGCAGGTTCAAATCCTGTCGCCCCGATTGATTAAAAGCCAAAGAATGACCAGGTTTCACAATATCCATGCGGTTTTTCTCGCTACGTGGTAATTCCGCTACGTGTGAGCCAGCAGGAACCATAGAGAGGCATAAAATGCCTGTTTTGGTGCCACCCTTGGTACCAACACTTCCAAGGGTTCCCGTGGCCAGATTTTTCTGATGTTCTTGGTCCGTTGGCTTGGGCCATGACGGCAAGGAATTGACTGCATCGGCACTCCTCAGCATACCGCCATCGGTATACACCCTCATGGTCAGGTCAATCTGGCTGTGCCGGGCCAATTCCATCGCCACCTGTGGGCTTACCCCAGCCTTACTCAAGCCGGCAATGAAGTTATGCCGCAGTGCGTGAAAATCCACCACCCGGCCATCCACGCCCTTGACTTTGATGTCAGCGGCCTTTAGCACTACCGCGCGGCCTTTCTTCCAGAATGCGGCGGAGAATGGTTGAGTTAGCCCAACTTTCGCAGTTCTCTAAAAAAAGCGGGAATTTTTCCTTGCAAAACGGCCTTGGCGCTACCGGGAAGGCCGATCGAGGCGTGAAAACACGTG